>JAYWHL010000173.1:0-3861 GCA_043777715.1 Cytophagaceae bacterium
CTAGGGTGGGGGGATAAGATAGTAGCCAGTTTTATCATAAAACTGGCTACTTGTTAAAGGTCAAGGCTAATTTCGCCTTTCAAAATGTCTATACAAAATTTATGGTCTCTTAAAAAATTTAGTCCAATTACACCGTCATAGTCAGATGTAATTCCGTGCGCTAAAAAGTCATAAACCTGAACTTCAAAGTCGGTTTTTATAATTCCCAAACATTCTAAATGTTCGATGTCGTAAGTTTCGACAACTATAATTCCGTTTGAGGTTTCTATTTCTTGTTCGCCCTTACTATTTTTGAGTTCATAGCCCGAAAAATACAAAACGTTACTATCGATTGTAGTATGCGTTGCTGCCGTATCGAGTGCAAGGCGAAACTTGAATTTTCCTTTAATAGAGGCGTTTACAATAATTACATCTTCGTCTGATGGAAGGTCGAAGGAGAAAATTTTCATAATCTTTTCAATATTCCGATTTTACGATGTTGCTTAAAGTCTCCTGCAAAAGCAATTGTAACCGTTAAATAGTCGGCGGTTTTGTCTCTGCCAATATAGCAAACTTCTTTTTTGTCTTTACTGTGGTACAAAACAATGCCACCCAAAACAGAGGTGTTTTTTATTTCGGGGTCGCCCAAAAGTATCCATTCGTCAGGGTACAACTTTTTGAGTTCGTCAAAAGCTATGTATGAATTTTCCATTGTTGCTTTGGTTAGACTAGAAATTTACGAAAAATTGTTGAACTACTCTAATGCCGTCAATGCTTAGAAACTGTTAAATAGTAAAAACGAACGTTGGCATAAAATATTAAGTGATTTATTAAGATTGGCTTAAACTATTTTGAACGTAACCTATTGAAAAATAAGCCAATAGCCAATTATCGACAGCCACTTACCTACTCAAATACAGGTTACGTTCGCCATAAACTTTCAAGAAAAAATCGTCTTTTAAATCATCAATAAAATATATGGCCTCGCCCGTTGATTTCATTTCGGGGCCTAATTCCATGTTTACATTCGGAAACTTACTAAACGAAAACACGGGTACTTTGATGGCATAGCCTTTTTGGATAGGCTTAAAATCAAAATCTTTCACTTTTTTATCTCCCAACATTACCTTAGTAGCATATTTCACGTAAGGTTCTTGATAGGCTTTACAAATAAAAGGCACAGTTCGGGAAGCCCTTGGATTGGCTTCGATAATATAAACCACTTCGTTTTTGATGGCAAATTGAATATTAATCAAACCAACGGTTCGCAAGGCTACGGCTATTTTTTTGGTATGTGCTTTTATTTGTTCGATTACATTTTCGGATAAATCAAAGGTTGGTAAAACCGAATGAGAATCTCCCGAATGGATTCCCGCAGGTTCGATATGTTCCATGATACCAATAATATAAACGTCTTCGCCATCGCATATTGCATCGGCTTCGGCCTCAATGGCATTTTCTAAAAAATGGTCTAGCAAGATTTTATTGCCAGGAATATCTCTTAGAATGTCCACCACGTGTTCTTCTAATTCTTGCTCGTTTATTACAATTTTCATGCTTTGGCCACCCAACACATAGCTTGGACGCACCAACAACGGGAAGCCCAATTTACGGCCAACCTCTACGGCATGGTTGGCGTCGTCAACGGTGTCGAACTGTGGATAAGGTATTTCGTTGTCTTTCAAGAGCGAAGAAAATGCCCCACGGTCTTCGGCTAAATCGAGGGCTTCGTAGCTAGTTCCCATTATTTTTATGCCATATCTCGATAATTTTTCGGCTAGTTTCAAGGCCGTTTGCCCGCCCAACTGCACGATTACGCCTTCGGGTTTTTCGTGCTGAATGATATCGTAAACGTGTTCCCAAAAAACAGGCTCAAAGTATAATTTATCGGCAATGTCAGGGTCGGTAGAAACAGTCTCAGGATTTGAGTTTATCATAATGGTCTCATACCCAGCCTCTTTGGCGGCCAAAACCCCATGCACACACGAATAATCAAACTCTATACCCTGCCCAATACGGTTAGGCCCAGAGCCTAGTACCACTACTTTTTTGCGAGTAGAAACGATGGATTCATTAACCCCAACTTCTAGGTTTGGACTAAAAGTGGAATAATAGTAAGGCGTTTTGGCTTCAAATTCGGCGGCACAAGTATCTACCATTTTAAATACTCTTTTAATACCTAGATTATTTCGTTTTTCATAAACATCTGATTCTAAGCATTTTAGGGCATAAGCTATTTGGCGGTCGGCAAAACCCTTTTGTTTGGCTTCGGCCAAAAGTTCGGTTGGAATGTTATGGATTGAGTATTTTTCTACTTCTCGTTCCACCTTCACAAGGTCTTCTACTTGGTTCAAAAACCATTTATCAATTTTGGTTAATTGCTGAATAGTACGAAACGAAATACCCATTTTGAAGGCATCGTAAATATGAAAAAGCCGATTCCATGACGGATTGGCCAATGATTTCATAATGGCGTCTTGGTCTTTCAGTTCTTTGCCATCTGCCCCCATGCCATTTCGTTTGATTTCGAGCGACTGACAGGCTTTTTGGAGGGCTTCTTGGAAGTTTCGGCCAATGCCCATGGCCTCGCCTACGGACTTCATCTGTAAGCCCAAACTGCGGTCGGCACCTTTAAATTTATCAAAATTCCAACGAGGTACTTTCACGATTACATAGTCGATGGCTGGCTCGAAAAAGGCCGACGTACTGCCTGTAATTGGGTTTTTGAGTTCGTCGAGGTTATAACCAATGGCCATTTTGGCGGCAATTTTGGCAATAGGATAGCCTGTGGCTTTGGAAGCCAAGGCCGACGAACGGCTCACTCGTGGGTTTACTTCGATGGCAATAATATCATCGTTTTCTGGATTTACCGAAAACTGTATGTTACAGCCCCCAGCAAAACTGCCGATTCCTGCCATTACTTTTATGGCCAAATCCCTCATTTTTTGGTAAAGGGTATCGGGCAGGGTCATGGCGGGGGCAACGGTTATGCTGTCGCCTGTGTGGATACCCATAGGGTCGAAGTTTTCGATAGAGCAAATGATAACAAAATTGCCTGCATTGTCTCTTAACAACTCCAGTTCATATTCTTTCCAACCCATGATGCTTTGCTCTACGAGTACCTCATGAATTGGCGATGCGTGCAAACCTGCCGTAAGGGCTTTGTCAAAATCTTTGGCTTCGTGAACGAATCCCCCGCCTGTACCACCCAAGGTAAACGAAGGGCGAATTACCAACGGAAAACCAATTTCTTGGGCAATTTCTTTGCCTTCGAGGTATGACCTTGCCGTGCGGCCTTTGCAAACATTTACGTTTAGTTCTAGCATTTTTAACCGAAATTTCTCACGGTCTTCGGTGGTTTCAATGGCTTTGATGTCCACTCCAATAATGGCCACGTTGTATTTTGCCCAAACGCCCGCTTTGTCGCAATCTATGGCCAAATTTAATGCCGTTTGGCCTCCCATGGTTGGTAAAACGGCATCTATCGGGCTACCCGATTGTTGGTGAAATTCAAGGATTTCGATGATTGATTTTTTATCAAGGGGCTTCAAATACACAAAATCTGCCGTAACCGAGTCTGTCATAATGGTAGCGGGATTAGAATTAATCAGTGCTACTTTGATGCCCTCTTCTCTGAGCGAACGTGAGGCTTGGGAGCCAGCATAGTCAAACTCACAGGCTTGGCCGATAACAATTGGCCCAGAGCCAATGATAAGTACGGTACGAATTGCAGGGTTTTTTGGCATTGAGAGGTGCTTTGTAGGGTGTTTGGGGGCAAAGTAGAAAGGCTATTTTGCCAAAGATTTTATTCTCCTAAAAATTAGATTTGGTTAAATTGGTGCAAAATTAAGGCTTTTATGGGTTTGGAAAACCATTTAATTG
>JAYWHL010000174.1:0-3860 GCA_043777715.1 Cytophagaceae bacterium
AGGTCGATGCTCACTTTTCCAGATGCGGCCATATAAAAATCTATCTCGTATTGTTCACGGTCGGGGTGTTTCATTAGGTCTAATTTTCCGCTTTTAGCTTCGGGAATGGCCAAATAAAAACCCGTTTGATAGGCGGGGTTATTGATGCCCGCTTTGCCCAAACCCCGTTTTATGTCGGTATTGCCCATCATCAATTTCCAGATAAGCCCCGAGCGGTAGTTTTCTATCATTACCACTATCGGGCCTTGGTCTATGGCAAGATATTGGTCTGAATACCAACTGTCTTTTATCGAAAAAGCATCATAAAAACCGTAATTTCCTTGCGTAAGCCGAGACTTCCCGTCAAATTCTTTGAGGGCTTTCATGGCATAAAATGGCGTATAAGGAAAAGAAGACAAAGCAGCCGTTGGACTTATCGTCCCGTTATCGTTTCTGGGCGAATGAGCCGAATATCCATTTTTTTCATCACTGGCGGTTAGTCCCCAAATACCTTCGGTGTAGCCGTATGCCTTGGGAGCGGTTTCTATACAATAAGCCCTGTTAATGAGCGTATGAGTTACGTTTTGTTTCCAATAATTAGTACCAGCATCTTGCATGAGGCGAGGGTCAAGGCCCAAAAACGAATAATGAGCAAAAAACAGCGGCCCACCATGGCTTTCGCCAAGGTCTAGTTTGTAGCCATTAAATTCTCGGCCATTCAAATACGTTGATGATACCTTCCATGTGTTTTCGTAAACATCGGGCGAGATGGCGTGTGTGGGCGAAGACAATGCCAATACGTAGGTAATGAGGGCTTCGTGATACCCTCTGATAGAGGCATTTATCTCAAAGCCGTTCGTGGGCGACCAATGCCATTTCAGTTGCCCGTCTTTTACGTACCAGTTCCATTCTACGCCTTCCCATAATTTCTGAATACGGTCTCTGATGCTTTTTTCAGCACTTGCACTGCCATCAAAATAGGCTTGGGCAGTAAGCAAGCCAGCCATCATAAACGAGGTTTCTACGAGGTCGCCACCGTTGTCTAATTTACTAAAGGCAATAACTTCGGCAGTTTCGCCATTCATCCAATGCGACCAAGCACCATGAAAACGAGGAGCTTTTTCCAAAAAATCAAGCATTTTGGTAATATGGTCGATGGCATCGGCACGGTCTATCCATTTTCGTTCTACGCCCACAAGCGTAGCCATAACGCCAAACCCACTACCGCCCGTGGTTACGGTATTGGCCGACGACGAGCGTTCGGGCGTCATGTGGGCTTTTGGGTGGCCAGGATACATGTACCGCATCGTGGCTTTTTGATATTGATTGAGCAAAGCCTGGTCGGCATTGACAGTTGGGGTAGGCGTTGGCGTTGGGGTGGGGGTCGGAGTGGGCGTTGGAGTAGGGGTACTACCTGTATCTGGCTTTGAACAAGCCATACTTAAACCCAAAGCCAAGGCAATGATTGATGTTTTCATAGGATAAATTGATAATGAATAATTGGTCAAAAAAATCTATCTCCTATATTACCCAATTCGTAGCCATGAACCAAACCATTATCCATAAAATCGACAAAGTGGCTCATTCTAATCTCGAAAAAATAAATTTTGTAGGATTTTTAAACAAAAAATTGGTGTAAAAGTCAAACTATACAAAACCGATAGATTTTATATAAAAAATAGTAAATTTGCTGAACATCACTTTATTTAAGGAGCTATTAGCAATAGGTTGTAAGCAATAGGCTTGAAATACAAGTAGTTACAATATTAATAGTACAAACTAATTTTACCCAAGTACTTATTCTCTAAATTTACGTTACTATGATTTCTAAAAAAGCAAAATATGCACTCAAAGCCTTAAAAGTATTGGCACAGGCTTTTGATGAAAAAAAGCCAATCTTAATCTCGCAAATAGCTGAAAAAGAGAATATTCCCAAAAAATTCTTAGAGGCTATTTTATTAGAACTCCGTAACCAAGGCGTTTTACAAAGCCAAAAAGGAAAAGGCGGCGGCTATTTGTTAAGAATCCCCCCCGCCGAAATAACCTTTGCCAAAGTCCTCCGCTTGGTTGATGGCCCCCTTGCCCCTACCCTCTGTGTTTCGCTTTATTTTTATGGTAAATGTGATGATTGTATCAGCGAAGAACATTGCGGCTTGCGTACCGTGATGGAACAATGGCGAGATGCCAATTTGGCTGTTTTAGAACAAAAAACATTATTGGATTTATTCTGAAAAAAATACGAAAACCAACAAATCAGGCATAATTTTTGTGGTAATTAGTTGGAGTAAATCAATATCTGCCTAGGTTGCAACCGTGGTAAGGTAAGTACAATAAACGTCAATAAAATCATGAATCGTGTCGTACAATTATTCATTTTCTTTGCCCTATTGGGCATGAATGGCCTAGCTTTTGGGCAAACCACCTTGCGGCTCAACCTTGCTGCCGACGGCCAAACGTATAGCGTATGTATGCAGTCGGGAACGAGTTTTACAGGCATAAAAGCCTTGATTAGCTCCTCCCAAATTACAATTTGTGTACCACACGGCACAGGGGCCAACCGCTTTGAAATCAGTAATATTTCGTCGGCCATTCCCAACATGAAATGGGAACTCAGCACCCGCATTGATGCCCCCGCCGAAAACCCCGATTACGACTATCTGTTTTTTACTTTTATTAACAATGCCAGTCCAAGGATTTTGTTTGATATGTTGGCGGGGGTCGAAATTTGTCTTTTTCAGTTCAAACGAAGCAGTATTTGCAGAGGAATTGCTTTTTTGGTAAATAATAAAATAGACCCATTTTCGACTCCAAATAGCATGAATATCAACATGGGCAATAGCCTTTCGGTGTTGGGGGCCTTGGGTGAAACCTATACGGGCAACACCGCAGCCCCACCCACCGCCAGTATTGTTGCCAGCATCACCAACGCTTGTGCCGAAATTGGTTTGGATTTTAAAGCACAGGTTTCTGTGCCTTCTACTTTGTATCAATACCAATGGTTTGTGGATAATGTTGCCGTGAGTGGCCAACTAACATCGCCCAATTTCAGCTATGCTTTTCCTAGCCAAGTTGCTACGTATTATCCCACACTAAGGCTCAAGGTAAGTATAAAAGGGGCGGATATTTGTCAGTCATTATCAGTTGGGGCTGTGGCTAGGCTTACGATTAAGGCATCGCCCAAAGCCGAGATTTTATACCAAGGGGGCAACTGTATTAATTTGCCCTACACGCTTTTGGCCAAAGCCCTCGCCGAAGTGCAATACCAATGGTATCAAGACAAACAAGCCATTGTTGGGGCCAATGCCAGTAGCCTAGCCATTAGTAAAACGGGGGCTTATTCCCTCAAAATTACCACGCTCGAAGGTTGCAGCAATACCTCAAAACAACTGGATTTAGTAGGCGTTTCTAAATCAGAAAAAACAAGCGTTTCGATTGGCCAAAGCCCCAAAATTGTAGCAGGAACAACACTCCAGCTCAACCCTATCATCAACAATGCCAGTAGTTTTGTATGGTCTCCGTCTAGTTATGTATCTATTCCAACGGCTCAAAACCCTGTGTTTTCGCCCAAAGCAACCACTACCTATACCCTAACTGCCCTGAGCGCTGACGGTTGCCCAGCCAAAGATTCGGTAACGATAGAAGTGTTGCCAAATTTAGAGATTCCCGAAATTTTTACGCCCAATAACGATGGCATAAACGACACTTGGAATATTTACAATACCCAAGTACACAGCCAGTGCCAAGTAACGATTTACAGCCGTTGGGGCGAGGTAGTTTATCAAAACGAAGACTATCAAAACCCTTGGGACGGCACAAACAATGGTGTTAAAATGCCAATGGGTGCCTATATCTATGTAGTTCGGACGCCCTTGGCTACCTAC
>JAYWHL010000175.1:0-10888 GCA_043777715.1 Cytophagaceae bacterium
CGAAGTGCCTCTGGAGCACCAGGTGCTGCCTATTGGCAACAACGAGCCGACTATGATATAAAGGCCGAACTCAACGACCAAAACCGAAGCATAACGGCCTCTGAAACAATAACTTATACCAACAAAGCCCCTGAATCTTTGGGTTATTTGTGGTTACAACTAGACCAAAATGTTTTTGCCAAAGGTTCTACGGGTAAAATCACTACGACGGGCGGTATCGAAAAAAATGCAACTTTGGTTGATATTAATGCCGCCACACAATTGATTGATAATGAGCGAGATTATGGTTTTAAGATTACAGCCGTGAAAGACCCCAAAACGGGAACACCCCTAAAATATACCATTAATCAAACCATGATGCGGGTAGAATTGCCCAAGCCCCTGATAACAGGCCAAAGCGTGGTGTTTCAGGTGGACTGGCATTATAATATCGTGAATATGGACGAAGTACGGGCTAGGGCAGGGTTTGAGTATTTTCCAAAAGATGGCAACTGTGCTTATTTTATTGCCCAGTGGTTTCCGAGAATGTGCGTTTATGATGACGTAAACGGCTGGCAACACAAGCAATTTTTGGGGCAGGGAGAGTTTTATTTGCCCTTTGGCGACTATAAAGTGGCCATTACCGTTCCCAACGACCATATAGTCGGGGCAACTGGCGAACTTCAAAACATGAGCCAGACCCTAACACCTACGCAACTAAAACGCTGGGAACAAGCCAAAGCCGAACAAAAAACGCCCGTTGAAATAGTGAATCAGGCCGAAGCAACGGCCAACGAAAAAAATACGCCAACAGGTAAAAAAACATGGATTTTTACTGCCCAAAATGTTAGAGACTTTGGATTTTGTAGCTCAAGAAAATTTATATGGGACGCTCTGGCCGTTGATGTAAATGGTAAAAAAACGATGGCCATGTCGTATTTTCCGAAAGAAGGCAATCCGCTTTGGGGTAAATATTCTACCCAAGCCGTAGCTCATACCATCAGAACCTACAATAAATATACCATTGATTATCCTTATCCAGTGGCCATTTCGGCCAATTGGGGCAGAGGTGGAGGCATGGAATATCCCATGATTTGTTTTAATGCAGGCCGACCAAACGAAGACGGCACTTATTCCGAAGCCACCAAATATGGTTTGATTTCGGTGGTAATACACGAAGTTGGGCATAATTTTTTTCCGATGATTATCAATTCTGACGAACGCCAATGGTCGTGGATGGACGAAGGGCTGAACTCTTTTGTGCAGTATTTATCAGAACAAGAATGGCAACGAGACTATCCATCACGCAGGGGCGAACCTCAAAAAATTGTGGAATATATGGCTTCGGACGCTGCCACGCTTTCGCCCATAATGACCTCGGCCGATAATGTAATTAATCACGGCCCCAATGCCTATTCAAAGCCCGCAACAGCACTGAATATTCTACGAGAAACCGTGATGGGTAGAGAATTGTTTGACTATGCATTCAAAGAATATGCCCGCCGTTGGGCATTTAAGCACCCTCAACCTGCCGATTTTTTCAGAACCATGGAAGACGCTTCGGGTGTGGATTTAGATTGGTTTTGGAAAGGTTGGTTTTATGGTGTAGAGCCTGTGGACCAAGACCTTGCCGATGTTCAATGGTTTGCCATAGACCCCCAAGATGCTGTTAAAAACAAGGCCAGTCAGAAAGCAAAAGACGAAGCCAAACAACAAACCTTGGCCAATATTCGCAACAAAACCGACATTAAGGAAACCGCCGTTGAGCAAAACCCCGACCTCAAAGATTTTTATAATAGTTATGATAAATATGCTATAAACGAAGGAGATACTAAAAAACAAGAACAATATTTAGCTTCTCTTTCTGATGACGAACGCAAGTTGATGGCAGAAGGAATGAATTTTTATACCATTAATATCAAAAACAAAGGAGGTTTGCCCATGCCTGTTATTGTAAAAATGGTTTTTGAAGATGGTTCAGACGAAATAGTAAGGATTCCTGCTGAAATATGGAGGCTTAACGACAAAGACATTAAAAAAGTGATTCCGACCAAGAAAAAAGTAGTACGGTGGGTACTGGACCCATTCTTTGAAATTGCCGACATTGATACCGCTAACAATTCATTTCCCAAAGAACCACAACAACCCACTAAATTTCAGATGTTTAGGGCAAACCGCCCCACGCCAAGCAACCCCATGCAAGAAGCCCAACGCCAAAGCCCAGGGGCAGTGCAAGGGGCTGTGAAAAAGTAAATTAGGAGTTTTAGAATAGCCGATTTTGGAGGATTCCTAAACAAAAAGCTGTTTCCAAGTGCCTTTCATATAATTATATTTGAGGGTACTTGGCAGGGCTTTCCAAAAATATTTATTTATTTCCACGGCAAACGACGGTTGCATATAACAGTTAATTACACAGCCTTGACATTCGGGTAGGCGGCCTTCTTGGGCAACCATTTTTTGCACACTAGCCGAGTGATAAAGCTCAAAAAGTTGGTTGTTTATCTCATAAGATTCCGTACCCAAATGATAACAAGGCACAACGAGTTTGTTGTCGGGCGAGATAACCAAGGTAGTACTGGCGGCTTTACATATTGGCTTTTTGATGTCGTTGCCGCCGTCTTTTCGGAGCGACACGAAGGCTTCGTTGAGATAAATTCCTTTTTGTTTGCCCCAAAACAGCATCTCGTTCATGGCTTGTTCCGAAAGGTTTTCGCCTACCGAATTATACTCAAACACAGGATTTAAGATTAAAACTAGGCCGTTAGGTTGGCAAATATTGTGATATAAGTCCTTGATTTGATGAACGTTATGCCCGAAAACAGTAAAAAGTATATCAGGCCGTTCGCCCATGCTTTTAGCAATTTGGATAGAATCCATCACTTTGTCGAAACAAGCCACGCCTCGGCTTTGGTCATGTTCTTGTTGGTGGGGTGAGTCTAGCGAAAAATGCAACATATCAATCAGCCCCCTTAATTGCTCCGCTCGTTTTGGGTATAAAAGTCCGTTGGTGGTTACGGTCGTTATCATGCCCAAGGACTTGGCCAAGGCCAGCAACTGGGGCAATTCTCGGTGCAACAAAGGCTCGCCGCCAGTAAAATCTATCACTTTTACGCCTAGTTTTTTGAGGTCTTTAAAGTTGGCGGTGGCGTTTTCTAGGGTAACATAAGGCGAGGGTTTTTCCCAAATATCACAAAAACTACACGTGGCATTGCAGCGATACGTGAGGTAATAATTGCACAAAACGGGTTTGGAAATTAATCTCAAAATAGTTGGATAATTAGTAATTACAGTGTGCTGCTAAAAAGTAGGCGTGGTACGCTTTCAGAGCGTGCCACGCCTTGTAGGTTGAGTTAAAATGCGTGTAGATTATCGCCCAAATATTGCTTTAAATTCCATTTTTTGGTAGTGTCCAAGGCTCGTTCTAAGCAAATAAAAACCTTATCGGTATTAGTCTTTAGGTATTCTACTGTATCGATACTCAACGGAGCATCTAAGCAAATTAGGGTTTCTTTGTGGCCATCTGAGGCAAGGTAAACCTCATTGTCTTTAAATTGCTCTTGTTTCTGCGTTGTATAGTTTAGGTTAAAGCCTTTTTTTAATAAAATTTCGGTTGTTAGTTCCTCACGGTTAAACAAAGTTACCAATTGGGCTTCTTTTTCGATAATGTATTTTTTAAGGGCTTCTATGTTTTCAGCGTCTGTTTTGTCGGCTTCGGGTGTCCATTCAACTCGTGGGAATTTTGATTTTGTTAGTTTAAAAACCTTAAACCCGAAATTGTCTGAACCTTGATTTAAGGGTTTTCTTGCCGCTTCGTTTTTAAATAAGTCCTGTTCATCTTTCAATTCTTGCAGCCTTAGTTCTGACTTTATACGTTCAATAACCCGCTTATTTCTTTCTATGGTTATATCTGATATTTTCTTAAAACCTGCACCATATACTTCGCTTTTGGGGTCTGTTGCTTCGGGAATTTGGACTAAAATAAATTTACGATTAATGTTTTCTTCTCGGTTAAGCTCCATGACTGCTTGCCCTGTTGTGCCTGAACCGCCAAAAAAATCAAGAATTATGTCGTTTTCTACTGTAATAAAACGAAAAGCCATTTTTAAAAAATTAACTGATTTTGGATTATTGAAAACTACTTTTCCATCAAATAAATTTTTTAGTTCTAAACTTGTAGCTCTGTTATCTTCGTAATAATAACTTTTTAGTTTTTGGTTAGCGGTATCTAGTCTTTTTTTTATTTTGGGTATGGTTTGTTCATCATTGCCCCACAATACATCTCCTCTTTTGTTAGCTTCCCAAAACGTATTTTCAGGCCATCGGTAGCCAAAATTTGGTTTTGCACAAACGTTTTTGGTAATGGGGTGGATTATGTCATAAGTATAGCCTCCAGGTTTTGTATTGGCCGAATTGCCAGGATAAAAAACGCCAAATTCGTCTATATAAGAATAGTGTGAAATTCCAGATAAATCATCGCCGTTGGTTTGTTTTTTTATCCATTTTCTTAGTTGGATTTGGATTTCTTCTATGTTATTCTCGTATTGTGTTTTTAATTCTTGATATTTTGCTTGAATTATCTTACCTTTTTCCGAGGGTATTTCCCAAAAATCTTGCAAATTTTTATCTTTTAAGTAGCAAATAACATATTCATGCTCTGTTGCAATTTGAGTTGGATTATTGTCAGTTGCAGTTTGCCAAACTATTTGCCCTGCAAAATTATCTTCTCCAAAAACTTCATCACATAATTTTCTAAGGTTGTGAACTTCGTTATCATCAATAGAGATAAATATAACACCGTCGGGTTTTAGTAATGCCCTTGCCATTAATAGGCGGCTATACATCATGTTGAGCCAGTTGCTATGGTACCGTCCGTCTGTTTCGGTATTGGTATCTATTTTTATGCCGTCTTGGGTTATTCCTGCATCTTCCCAGTAGGCTTTTTTGTTTTGGCTAAAGTTATCGCTATAAACAAAATCTTTGCCTGTGTTATAGGGGGGGTCTATATAAATACATTTTATTTTTTCTCGGTATGCCTCACTAAGCAACTTCAGAACTTCTAGGTTTTCGCCCTCTATTATCAGGTTTTGGGTTTGATTGGGGTTTACACTCCGTTTTTCATCATAAACAAGGGTGGCGTTGCTGGGTGTAAAAGCGTTTCGTTTGGCTTGGCTCTTGCTAAACCATCTAAACTCATAGCGTTCGGTTTCGTTGATGCTTTTAGGGTCTATCAGTTTTTTTAGTTCGTCTGCGTTTAGCTTGCCTTCGCTGGTAAACAAATCAGGAAACAGTTTTTTTAATGTTTCTAGTCGCTCTTTGTTCCAGTCTGTCGTCTGAACCGAGATTAAAAGATTATCAATATTTTCAGGATTTATATTTTCCATTTTCTTAGTCGTGTATTACGGAATTAGTTTTTTGTCGGCTTCGGCTTTGAAGTAGGTATAGTCTTTTACGGGAGCTTCGTAATACACTGGTTGGTGCGACACTTCAACGCCCAAGGTTTGAAAGTGCTTGACGGCACACTTCATTTTATAAATTTCACTCTCATTGAGGGTCTTCATGTCGTTAATATCGTTTGTGCCTTTGGTTTCAATCACAAAATAAAATTCGTTGGGGCTGCCATCGGTTTCATTGTTGTTTTTTAGGCTTTTGTGTTTCATTACAAGTCCAAAATCAGGCTCGTAATTGCCGATGGGGGTTTTTATTTTATAGTAGCTTGGCAGTTTCAGAAAGCATACCACTTCGGGGTCATAGTCGGCACTTTTAGCAAACCACCGCTCTACATCGCTATCTATCTGAAATTTATCATAAAGTCCTCTGTTGGGTGTTTCTACGTATTTGCCGTATTCTATATTCTTGATAAAATCATTAAAATTAAGTGGGTAGCTTTCGCCTGTGGTATGGTATTCTAATTTTCTAATCATTTCGTCTAGTTCGGCCTTACGAATAATAGTACAGGCGGCTTGAATGTATCGGGGCGGATTTTTTATGAGTTCGTCTAAATTGATAAGTTTAGTTACAATTTTAAGCATAGCTGGGTAGCTTACTCCAGTGTTTTCGCTCAATTCTTCTATTAAATCTAAGGGAGCAAAATTGGCTTTTAGCTTATAGGTTTCTTTGCCTTGATAGTTTTTTTCAAAGCCCGATTCTGTCATGGCTGTTATGTGTTGGCTGCTCACTTCTGCCACATAACCACTTATTTTAATTTTGTTGATTTCTGTAATTGCCTTGTCAATCATGGCCTGTTCGTCAAAAGCTACTGTAAAGTTTGTTTTTTTAGCCATTGCCGCCCAAAATTTCTTAAATGTTTCCTGTATGGTTGTGGCTGGGTTAAGTGTAAAGGCCACTGGATTTGCTGGTGTGCCTTTGTGGGTATGGCTAAGGGTTGCCCCTGCTTTTGTTGTACCATAAATATCCTTAATTTCTTCTTGATATTGGGTTACAAAAGTTTCGTAGGTTTCGTTGGGTATAACGGTCAAATCGTTTATTTGGTGGCTCTTGTCAGGGTCGGCATCGTTTGTGCTTTCAGTATCATAAACCCGCTGTCCTTGTTGGTTCACACAAATACGTAAGCCCCGCCCAATTTCTTGGCGTTTACGAATTTCAGAATAGGCTGTGTTTAGGGTGGCGATATTAAAAATATTGGGATTGTCCCAACCCACACCCAAAGCGGAGTGAGAAAAAATAAATTGAACGGGGTTGTCTATACTCAAAAGCTCCTCTTTTTTCTTTAGAATAAGGTCATAAATTTCCTTATTACTTTTCATTGTTACCTCGCTGTCGGTGTATTCGCCTTTGCCTGTGGTTGCAAAATAATAGCCTTGTATATCTTGGATATGTTGTGGGGTTGGTACTTGTTGGTTGTGATATTCAGGATAAACGGCTTTATATTTTTCAATAAAAAGGTTTTTTATGATTGGGTCTTCGCCCATATAATTAGCCACTTTATCGATAAATAGGAGTGATAAACACTTGATACCCATTGGGGCTAGGCGTTGGCTTTTATCAAAATGCCGACGTAGTAACCACTCTATCTGTAAAGCCCAAATGCTGGCAACACTACCCGCTGTTTGTTTTTCTATTATCTCCGTGCCGTTTGTAAACTTAACCCACCATTTTTGGGTTTTTAGGCTTTTGTTTATTTGCTCGATGGTATAATTCAAGTAACTAGTATTACCCGTTTTTTCGCCTAGATTATCACCTGCTTTTAGCCATTGCGTGTTTTCAAAAACGAACTTTCCGCTCTTTTGCTTCCAAACTTTCAGCTTGGCTTTGGGGTCTCCTTTGCCGTATTGGGTTTCAGCTAATTCTATTTTTATGCTGGCTTCGTCGTTTTTTTCTGTAACCGTCAAAACCTCTATTTTTTTAACCAAACCCTGCTTATAGCTTTCGTAGGGGGTTAATCTATAAAGTAAATTTTTAGCTACTTTATGCGTTGCCGAATAACGAATTTTAACCAATGGTTGTAATTTAGCTATTTGCTTTATTGAATTGTCTGTGTCCATGCCCTCTTGTGGCTCGTCCATCAAAATAATAGGACGGGTTTTGCCAATAGCGTCAATAAAAGGGATATTATTAAATAAATCTTCTCGCTGGGCTTGGTTCAAAATTTTGTCTTCGGAGTTAAAAGAAGCCAACGTCATAATCATAACGTGCGGGTGCTGGTCTTCAATAAAACTTGTAACCTTGTTTAGTTTTTTACTATCATATTCAAACGAATTGGGCCGAAAACCGTAACTATTTTCCAACTGTTTAGCAAAATTCTTAATGGTGCCTAATGTTCCTTGGCGTATGGCTACGGAAGGCACTAAAATAATAAATTTTGTAAAGCCATATTGTTTGTATAACTCATAGATAGTTTTAACATATACAAGGGTTTTTCCTGTGCCTGTCTCCATTTCAATGGTTAAATCATTGTCGGGCGTAAGTTTGGCGGTTGTTTCGTCTATGCCATTTTCACGGATAATCGTTTGGATGTTATCGGCTATTTGTTCAGGGGTTAAGCTAGTTTGGTTGGTTCTTATTCCTTCTGTGGTGGCATTATCAAAATTATTACGGGTTGTGCCTTCAAATACTTTTACAACCGATTGAATAGCGGTTTTTTGATATGCTAATTCCTCTAATCTTAATTCCATGAAAAAGGACTTTAATTTTTGTATAATTAATAGTTAGCCTGATGGGTTTAATCAAAACAAATAAGGCGATTGTTCCCGCAATTGTTCGAGTAGTATTTTTTTAAGAACGGCCTGTGCTGCCCAAATACGGTTGCCTGCCTCCTGGATTACGACCGAGTTGGGTGAATCTAAGACGGCGTCTTCAACCACTACGTTGCGTCTTACGGGCAAACAGTGCATAAACTTGGCATTGTTGGTCAATGCCATTTTGGCTTGGGTAATCATCCAAGCAGGGTCTTGGCTCAAAATTTTACCATATTCCAAATAAGAAGACCAGTTTTTGGCATAAATAAAATCAGCTCCTGCAAAGGCTTCTTCTTGGTTTTGGGTTACTTTGGCATTACCCACATAATCAGGGTGGAGGTCATAACCTTTGGGGTGGGTAATGGTAAAATCAACATTGGCCATGTTCATCCATTCCGCAAAAGAATTAGGCACGGCTTGAGGCAAGGCTTTTACGTGCGGCGCCCAACTTAGCACTACTTTGGGGCGAGCAACGGTTTTGAGTTCTTCTATTGTAATAACATCAGCCAATGATTGCAGGGGGTGGCGAGTGGCCGACTCTAGGCTCACGATAGGCACACCAGCATACTTAACAAACTGATTTACAACGTGTTCTGAATAATCTTTCTCACGGTCGGTTAATGTAGGAAAACTCCTTACACCAATAATATCGCAATATTGGCCCACCACGGCAGCGGCTTCTTTGATGTGTTCGGCTTTGTCGCCGTTCATAATAGCCCCGTCTTCAAACTCCAAACCCCAAGAGTCTTGCCCAACGTTCATCACGATGGTTTCCATGCCTAAATTTTGAGCGGCTCGTTGCGTACTAAGGCGAGTACGAAGGCTGGAATTGAAAAATAAAAGGCCAATGGTTTTGTTTTTGCCAAGATGTTTGTCGCCAAAAGGAACACGTTTTTGAATAAGTGCTTCTTGAACCAAAATGGGTAAATCTACGACGTCTTTTGGGGAAATAAAGTGCTTCATGGGGTGCTAAAAAAAACGAATCTTTTGATTTTTGCAGAAAAACTAGCCAACAATTGAATAATCATACAAAAATACGGTTTACTTGCCATAAAGACATCTTTAGGTTAAAATTAGCGTTTTATTTTTGATTTGAATAGAATAACCAGTACCCTAAACGCTTAAAATGGGTGTAATTTGTTTTTTTTAGGCAATCAAGTGAAATTAATTGAAACCTAAAAAACTGAATATCAACTCTCTGTTCCTTTGTGGTTTAATTTGTAATTGCATTTACCGAGACAAAATCAAATCATTTATAAAAGCTAAAAATCAACCCTTTGTATTCTTTGTTCCTTTGTGGTTTAATTTGTATTTACATTTACCGAGACAAAATCAAACCCAAATCAAAAAGCTAAAAATCAACCCTTTGTATTCTTTGTTCCTTTGTGGTTTATTCTGTAATCGTACTTATCATGAAAATAGACTCCCATCAGCATTTTTGGAAATACGACCTTCAAAAACATACTTGGATAGATGACAGTATGGACATAATTAGGCAAGATTTTTTACCCAAAAACCTCAAGCCCGTCCTCGACCAGCACCAAATCGAGGGCTGTGTGGCTGTTCAGGCCGACCAGTCAGAAGCCGAAACGGATTTTTTGGTAAGCCTTGCCCATGAAAATAATTGGATAAAAGGCGTTGTTGGTTGGGCAGACTTACAGGCTAAAAATATTGAAGAACGCCTAGCGTATTTCGCTCGGTTTGATAAATTAAAAGGGTTTAGGCATATTGTCCAGTCCGAAACAGACCATGATTTTATGCAAAGACCAGCCTTTGAGCGGGGCATCAAAGCATTGACTAACCATGGGTTTAGTTACGATATTTTGATATTTCCACACCAGATAGTATCGGCTCAAAAATTAGTACAAAAATTTGATAATCAGCTATTTATAATCGACCATTTGGCAAAACCTTATATCAAAAACAAAGAAATAAACCAATGGAAAACCGATATTAAAGCCCTATCAAAGTGTCCTAACGTGTATTGCAAAATATCTGGAATGGCCACAGAAACCAACTGGCTATCTTGGCAAAATCAAGACTTGAAACCCTATTTGGATACAGTTGTAGAATCGTTTGGTATGCAGCGTGTTATGTTTGGCTCCGACTGGCCAGTATGCTTATTGGCAAGCACTTATGAGCGTTGGGTGTTTTTGTTGGAAGATTATTTCAAGGATTTTACGATAACCGAACAACAAGATTTTTGGGGCAACAATGCTCTGAAATTTTATAGAATTTAGGAATGGGCATCAACATCATTTTGTCTTGTAAATAGCAAACTGTCCAGTTTCATTTCCACGAAGCTGTTTAAACTTTTGGTTTTAGGTCAAAATGAAGTTGTTTTTTGTCCATACGCAGATTTTTTTGAGTGCGTAGCATCGCTACGGACGACAAAAAATCTAAAGTATGGGCTGAAAACAACTCGTTTAGGGCAAAAGAAATAAGTTTAAACAGCTTCCACAACAAATTTTGTGCTTTGGGCTTTTCAATCTACTTTTGTGTTTTGTTTGTAAACACAAGCATCAAATTTAGGATTTAGGTAAAATATTAGGTTTTTTCAAACAAATTTTCTCCATTCACTTCAAATACATCACGCAAAATGAGTGTTTTAGTAAACAAAGATTCAAGGGTAATCGTACAGGGTTTTACAGGTACAGAGGGGTCGTTTCATGCTGGCCAAATGATAGAATATGGTACTAATGTTGTGGGTGGAG
>JAYWHL010000176.1:0-3849 GCA_043777715.1 Cytophagaceae bacterium
CTCGCAAAAGAAAAACTAATACTTGATTCATTAAGCCCAGAAGATAGATTTAGCTACATCAAAAATATAGAAAACATCGTAATAGAAAAAGACGTAATGAGTACCGCCCGTATAGAGGGCTATGACGAAGGCTATGATGAAGGAATAGAAAAGGGAATAGAAGAAGGAATACAGAAGGGAATAGAAAAAGGAATAGAAGAAGGAATACAAAAAGGAATAGAAAAAGGAATACAGAAGGGAATAGAAAAGGGAATAGAAAAGGGAATAAAACAAGCATCTATTGAAGCAGCCCAAAAATTGAAGACCTTGGGTGTTTTGTCAATCCAGCAAATTGCTGATATTACCCAACTAACAACAGAAGAAATCAATTTATTATAAATAATCGTAAAACATAAAATTATGGCAGGCGTAAACAAAGTGATTTTATTAGGCAATTTAGGCTCAGACCCAGAGGTAAGATACCTCGAAAGTGGAGCGGTGGTGGCATCTTTTAATATAGCTACTTCCGAAAAATACAAAGGCAAAGACGGCAATATGATTGAGCAAACCGAATGGCACAGAATAGAGCTTTGGGATAACCTTGCCAAAATTGCAGAGCAATACCTCAAGAAAGGAAATTCGGTTTATGTTGAAGGAAGAATCAGAACAGAAGAATGGACGGACAAAGAAGGGATTCAACGCAAAGGCATCAAAATAAGAGGTACGTCCATGACATTGGTGGGTGGCAACAACCCCCGCAACGAAGGACAAGAAAACGCCCAAATGCAAGCTGCAAGCCCAGCACCTGCAAGGCCACAAAACCCAGCACCAGTAGTGGCAGCCCCGCCTGCCGATTTTGGAAATAACGACGGCGACGACTTGCCGTTCTAAATCCTAACGGAGACTTATTTTTTCACTTAAAACCCCGAATTTTGGAAACAATTGCAGACGTAGGAGAGTCCCTTGGGCTGATACAAATACAAACTTCTAGCTCATTTTCGTTTTATGGTATCAATCTTTTGGTATTGGTTATCCTACTGGCTTTAATTGCCCTTGTGGCGGGGTCGGAAGTTGCATTTTTCTCGCTTTCGTCTGATGAGCGTAGTGCTTGCCGAGAAAGCGACTCATCGTCGGAACGCCGTATCGTTAATCTACTCGACAATCCACAGCGGCTTTTGGCCACCCTACTCATTGCCACTAACTTCCTCAGTATCACGTTTGTAACCATTACATCGTTAATGACCAAACACGCTTTGGGCGATGGGGCAGAGGGCATTATTGGTGTTTTGGTTCAAACCGTTGGCGTAACTTTTGTGATTGTTTTTTTTGGAGAACTCATTCCCAAAGTTTGGGCTAATCAAAACAACTTGGTTTTTTTAAAAATCACTGCCCCTTTCATAGAATTTGCTAATTGGATTTTTAAACCTATCGCAGTGCCTTTGTTGGGCATTAGTAATATGATAGAAGGGCGTATCAAACGAAGAGGCTACTCCGTTTCGATTGATGACCTCAACCAAGCCCTGGAAATGACCACAGGCAAAGACACATCAGCGGAGCAAAAAGAAATTTTGAGAGGAATCGTGAATTTTAGCCACACAACTGTAAGGCAAATTATGCGAACCAGAATGGACATCACAGCCTTTGATATTGAGCTAGATTTTCATGAATTGATGGATAAGATTAATAAATCGGGCTATTCGAGAGTACCCGTTTTTAGAGAAACCATAGATAAAATAGAAGGCTTGGTGTACGTAAAAGATATTTTACCACACATCGACAACGACGAGCATTATAACTGGCAGAAGCTAATCAGACAGCCCTATTTTATACCAGAAGGTAAAAAAATTGACGATTTGCTTTATGATTTTCAAGAAAAACGAGTTCACATGGCCATTGTGGTAAACGAATATGGCGAAACCGAAGGGTTGATAACCATGGAGGATATTATTGAAGAAATTGTAGGAGATATTCAAGATGAGTTTGATGACGAAAAAATAGATTACACCAAAATAGACGACAAAACTTATGTATTTGAAGGCAAAACACCGCTGAACGATGTTTGCAAGGTTTTGGACATAGACCTCTCCGACTTTGAAAAAGTGCGTGGCGATAGCGAGTCTATCGGAGGGCTGTTACTAGAACTGTTTGGCCGCTTGCCCAAT
Organism: Cytophagaceae bacterium; assembly: GCA_043777715.1. Classification (GTDB taxonomy): domain Bacteria; phylum Bacteroidota; class Bacteroidia; order Cytophagales; family Spirosomataceae; genus JAYWHL01. The sequence continues at coordinate 2,142 of JAYWHL010000176.1, forward strand.
GCCAGCGAAGAAATAAACTACGAACGTTTTAGTTTTAGGGTGCTTTCGGCAGACAATAAGCGAATCAAGAAAGTGAGGGTTAGCACCGAAGACGATGCCAATAAAATAATTGAGAATTTATAAAGTACTGATAAAGAGTGATTTACTCCCTAAAAACCACTTTGTGTTTGGCCATATATTTTAGATAATAAACAATTTCGTCTATTTCTCTACCCTTTAATTGGTTCTGTGCTGGCATTTTTACCTCATGCCGATAACTACTCGGATTGATTACAAATGCCTTAATATCAGCCTCCTGCCAGTATTCGGTTACACTTTTGGGGGCGTTGAGTTCTGGGCCCATTTTGCCACCAACGCCATTGAGGGCATGGCAAGTGAGGCAATTGATTCTGAACAAATCATAGCCTTTAACGGCCAGTTCGTCATTTTTCGGAAACAATATTTTTAATTCTTCGGCCACGGGAACAAGCCTAATCCTAACCAAGTTATAAGGCCATTTATAGGCATATTCATTGGCTGGTACATCGGTATAGACTACATAAAAAGGGGCAATTTTTTTGGTTTCGTTTCCTTTTTTTATTGTAATCCATTCATCGCCTTTTGGGGCAGAGGCATCTTGCAAGGCCAAAAACGACTGTTTGTCGAGTACTTTTGATAACTCCATTGATGGATTATAACCATCTTCGCACTCAAAAACGATTTGGGTATTTTTAATATCTATTTGATTGATTTTTGTAAAACGCTCCAAAACCGTTTTTAAGGATAGCCCATAATAGGTTTTTGACGAATGAAAAACAGGGTCATCAACAACGGTAACGGTATCTAAAATTTTCAATAAGCCTTCTTCTTTCAGTAACTCTAAGGATAAGGCCATCGAATCGGCAGAGACGGCCAAATCCTTGCTTTCTGTTTTGGCCATAGCCACACTATCAATATTAGTCGAAACTTGATTTTTTTCTTTTTGTGGGCTAGAACAAGCCATGATACTAATGGCCATCAAAATAAAAGTGGGTTTCATAAAGGTAGGGTTGAATTGTTTAAGGAATAAATCTAATTGTAAAATGATAAAAAAGCACATTATTTTAATAGGAATTTTGACCTCAATTATACTATTGGTTATTGCCAGTTTGAACTATCCAGGCGGTACTCCTCAAAATAGCCTTGCGGTTGGGTATAGCTTTACAGAAAATTATATCAGTAACCTCCTAAGTATGAAGGCATTGAATGGAGCGGACAATACCGCCAGACCATGGGCAATGGCTGGAGTGTTTGTTTCTAGCTTAACATTTGGCTTGTTTTTTGTTAGTTTTTCAAAAAGAATTACCGCCAAAAGTATCGCCAACGTCATCAAGTATTTGGGTATCGTCTTAACCCTCTTGGCATTGTTTGTTGTTGTACCATCGTTTCACGACATAGTGGTAACCATTAGTAGTGTTTTAACACTAATCGTATTTTTTTATCTTACGGTTCTAGCACTAAAATCAAAGCTATTGATTTTTAAGATTTTATCAATTTCGTTTCTAGCAATTTGCTATTTTGCTTGCTTCATGTACTTTACCCGAAGTTATTTAGCGTATATGCCAATCGTACAGAAAATAGTTCATATCTGTCAGATTGTATGGATTTTGAGTTTGCAATATTTTACAAGCAAAAAAGATTTCGACTTCATAAAAGCATAGAATCCTTCCCGTAATTGGCGGCTCAAATC
>JAYWHL010000177.1:0-3842 GCA_043777715.1 Cytophagaceae bacterium
AAAAAAGGTCGAGCATTAACCGCTCGACCTTTTTGTTATTAAACACCCATAAATTAATCTAAATTCAACTCTTTGCCGCTGCCTTAAATTCGTCAAATACAGCCTGATTAAGCACAGGGTCGGTTTTTACTTCCATAACGGCCATACCTTCGAAGGTCATAAAGGCCGATAAAGTATTTTCAAAACTCTCAAAATCAGATGCTTCAAAATATTTTATTTGTAGTTCATCACAATAGAATTTGGCATTTTGCTTGTGGGCGGTTACAAAATATTGGTCTAATTCGGCCTGTTTATTCGGGCCGTCAATCATTCTAAAAATATTACCGCCTTGGTTGTTTAACAAAACAATTTTTAAATTTTGAGGCACATGATGATGCCACAAACCATTTTTGTCATAAAAAAAGGCCATGTCACCTATCAATAAAAACACATTCTTTTTTGTGTTCAAAGCATTTCCAACCGCCGAACTCACACTTCCATCAATGCCACTCGTTCCACGATTTGCCAAAATCTGAACATTCTTGTTTGAATCTATTCCCACAAAATTAGCATACCTTACCGACAAACTATTGGCCAAATGCAGTACCGAATCTTTTGGAATTACTTGCATAAATGCTCTGACTGCATAAAATTCATTCCAGACATTTTTTAATAAATCCCTATTAATCAGCAACTTAGCTTTTGAATTTTCGCTCTTCCAGTCTTCAAAAAAAGCAAATTGATTTTCGTTTCTCGCTAAATTTTGATTCAAAAACTCCGAGAAAAAGGCAAAAATATCAGCGTTAATAAGGTGAGTAACCGACTGAAAAGGGTCGGAAATTGTATTTTGATAAGAAAAATGAAAATGATATTTAGGTGGATTTTTCCTTAAAAACAGTTTTAAGTTTTTTGAAATAAACGATTTCCCACAAGTGATGAGCAATTCGGGCGATAGATTAGTTTGTACTTTCTGTAAAAAAATATCTTGTTTATCAATCTTTCCCTCGAAATTTAGATTAGAAATTACATCTCCCAAAATAGGAATTTTTAGTTTTTCGGACAATTCTGATAAAATCAAATTCTCTTGTTCCGATACTTGACCCTGTCCCACAGCAATTAATTTTGTCTTACAATCTTTAATAATTTCAAACAACTCATTCAAAACACTCTGCCCAAGGGTTGTAATAGTGGCAGGTTTTTTTATAATTTTAACATTTGTATCAAATTCAAAAATCTCTCCTTCGATAGGATAAAAAGGTTCTTTGATGGGGATATTCAAGTGAACTGGCCCTTTTGGGTTTTGCTGACTTTGATTTATCAAGTCATTAATCAACCGATTGGCATACCATTTTGAATCAAAATCGTTCACAACTACTGGAAAAATCTCCGAAGCCTTCACATTTTTTCCAAACATTCCATTCTGAAAAATAGTCTGTCCGTCGTATTGATTTATCCATTCGGGCGGGCGGTCGGTGGTTAGTACCAACAAAGGAATTTCTTGAAAAAATGCTTCTGTGATTGCAGGCAGATAATTAGAAGCCGCCGTGCCAGAAGTACAAACCAAAGCCACAGTTTCGTCTGAAATTTGTGCCATACCCAAGGCCACAAAACCAGCCGAACGTTCGTCTGGTACCACAAAGCATTCGATATTTGGGTGTCTTGCAAAAGCTAAAGTCAATGCTGCACTTCGAGACCCTGGGGAGATGATAACTTTTGTTACATTTTTTAAAACACAAACTGAAACTAAATCTAAAATATGCTGTAAAATCATTTGAGTAAATTTGTGGTTAAACAAAAAAGCCCCAACTAGAATAATTGAGGCTTTTTTTGATAAAATACTAGACTTCTTAGCCTAAATATGTTTTAAGGGCTTTACTTCTCGAAGTGTGCCTTAGTCTTCTGATTGCTTTTTCTTTTATTTGTCTTACTCTCTCACGAGTTAAATTAAACTTCTCGCCAATTTCTTCTAGGGTCATGGCGTGGTTTCCATCAAGTCCAAAGTAAAGCATCACAACATCGGCCTCTCTTTGAGTAAGGGTTGATAAAGCTCTGTTTACTTCCTTTCTCAACGAATCGTTCATTAGTCCAGAATCTGGCTTGTCTTCTCCATCGTTTTCAAGTACATCTAACAAACTATTTTCTTCGCCTTGAACAAACGGAGCGTCCATCGAAACGTGTCTTCCCGAAATCTTCAAGGTATCTACTACTTCTGATGTACTCACTTCCAAAACTTCGGCTAATTCTTCGGGAGAAGGCTCTCTTTCAAATTTTTGTTCAAGTTCAGAAAAAGTCTTTGAAATTTTATTTAACGACCCTACCCTGTTTAACGGTAAACGCACAATCCTACTTTGCTCGGCCAAGGCTTGCAAAATAGACTGACGAATCCACCAAACGGCATAAGATATAAACTTAAATCCACGAGTTTCATCAAAGCGTTGAGCGGCCTTGATTAGTCCAAGGTTTCCTTCGTTAATCAAGTCTCCTAATGATAATCCTTGGTTTTGATACTGTTTGGCTACTGAAACCACGAACCTAAGATTCGCTTTGGTTAAACGTTCCAACGCCAGTTGATCACCGTCTCTAATTTTTTGAGCCAGTATCACTTCTTCGTCAGGTGTCAATAAATCTACTTTACCAATTTCTTGAAGGTATTTATCAAGCGATTGGCTTTCACGGTTTGTTATTTGTTTGCTAATTTTTAGCTGTCTCATCTTTGTTGGGTTTTGTACTGTTCTTGTCTAGTAAAAGAAGGTGTCTCACGTTAAACGTGATATTCAAATTATTTGTTCTATTCCAGTACAATTAATTTTTTTCGGGTTTGGGCATCAATACTTTTTTTGAGAGTCTTAATTTTCCCGTTTTTTTATCTACCTCCACTAATTTTACTTTTACTTTGTCGCCTTCCTTCAAAACCCCGTCCATCGAAGCTAATCTTTCCCACGAAATTTCCGAGATATGCAACAAACCATCTTTGCCTGGCAAAATCTCTACAAATGCACCAAAAGCCATGATTGATTTCACAGTACCTTCATAAATTTCTCCTTCTTCTGGAATCATCACAATTCCTTTTACCCTCGCCACGGCCATATCCATTGATTCTTTGTTGGCAGAGAAAATGCTCACATATCCTGCATTATCTTTTTCTTCAATGGTTACGGTTGCTCCAGATGTTTTTTGAATGTCTTGAACAATTTTACCTCCTGGCCCAATTACGGCTCCAATTTGGTCTTTGTCTATTTTAATAACAACCGCTCTAGGTGTATGTGGTTTGAGTTCAGCCCTAGGTGTGGCCAAACTTTTCGCCATTTCTCCCAAAATATGTAACCGCCCTGCTTTGGCTTGCAATAAAGCCTGAGCCAAAACTTCATAAGATAAACCATCAATTTTAATGTCCATTTGGCAAGCAATAATACCTTTTTCGGTACCAGTTACTTTAAAATCCATATCGCCAAGGTGGTCTTCATCTCCTAAAATGTCAGAAAGCACTGCCCAACGTCCTGTTTTTGTATCGGTTATCAAACCCATTGCTATACCCGAAACTGGTGCTTTGATTTGAATACCAGCGTCCATTAAGGCAAGCGTTCCTGCACAAACCGTTGCCATTGACGATGAACCATTAGATTCTAAAATATCAGAAACAACACGAATGGTGTAGGGGTTTTGGTCGTCGGCAGGAAGTACTTTTTTCAAAGAACGATGAGCCAAATTTCCATGCCCAACCTCTCTACGGCTTGTGCCACGGTTAGGTTTTACTTCGCCAGTTGAAAATGCAGGGAAATTATAATGTAATAAAAAACGACTATATCCCGAAACCATGGCTTGATCAACGATTTGCTCGTCCATCTTTGTACCAAGTGTTGCAG
>JAYWHL010000178.1:0-3839 GCA_043777715.1 Cytophagaceae bacterium
AAAATACCTAAAACCCGACCCCAACGTACAGATTATGAATATGCACGGCGAGGGTTTTAAGCTGATAACAAGTTGAGATTTTTTTTGTGATATGCTTGCGTATTGTCTTGATTTTTTGTAGATTCAATTCTGAAACCCTCTAAATCAATAGTTTATGAAAAAAGTATCCCAACTCATTCTACAAAAAGGCAATACTGTAACTACGATTCAAGCCAACAAAACCGTTTATGATGCCATAGAGATAATGGCTTCTAAAAACATCGGAGCTTTGATGGTTTATAAAGACGACGCTTTTGTGGGCGTGATTACCGAACGAGACTACACCCACAAAGTGATTTTGAAAGGAAGGCACTCGCACGATACCCTTGTGGCTGATATTATGCAGGCCAACCCCGACACCGTGGCTTTTAATGATTCTATCGAAAAATGTATGGCCGTAATGTCCGACAAGCATATTAGATACCTACCCGTTTTGGCCGACCAACACGTAGTGGCCTTGGTGTCTATGGGCGACGTAGTGCGGTTTATTATTGACGATCAAAAGCATACCATCGAAAACCTCCAAAATTATATTTCGGGTAATGTTTAGGACTTTCAGAAAATGAAATAAATAATCTTTGAACCATTATTTTTTAAGAAAATTACCATTCATTTATTAAGCCATCAGACTTCTGGTGGCTTTTTTTATGATAAATCTATTCGTCATTGATTGGTAAATGCACAAAATTAAAAGACAATTCATTAAGATTAATAGGCTGATAATCAAATAAATAACTCTCTTTTTTCATCGTTTCAATACAGTCTCCCTACTTAACGTATAATTCATCATTGCCTTTTTATTATCTTTACAAAAAAGCCCTAAATTATTATTATGAAAGTTCGACCCTCGGTGGCACTGGTGGCCAATCATCAGGTTTTGTTAATGCAGTATCAATATGGCGATACGCTAGTTTATAATCTACCAGGAGGCAATACAGACCCTTCCGAAACCCTAACAGAGACTATTATTAGAGAATTACAAGAAGAAATAAACGTTACGGTGCTTGTAGAAAACCTCCTGCTTTGTGGCGAAGTGATATTGCCCCAGCAAAAAACTGACGTACTGCACTGTGTGTTCAAAGGTAAAATCATAGCTAACGAGCCGATGCTCAACCCTAACGAAACCTCGGCCTTGGCCATTGTTTGGCAACCTATTGATAGTTTAGATACGCTGCCCATGTACCCCAACGTGGGCAAAGCACTAAAAGAAGCCCTTACAAATGGCCTTGAAAATACCTATTTGGGACAAATTGACCAAACTTGGTACTAAATTTCTGAAATTTGGCACAGATTATGAATACTGATAGTTATAAAAAAGCGTTGATTAAAGACCTTGATGGTTTACATAAATTAAAAACAAAGATGTTAAAAAAACGAATCCAGTTGTTGATGCTTGCTTTGGGCTGTTGCGGTGTGCAAAGTTGTTCGCAGTATAGCGAGGGTATTTTTAGCAAAGCCTATCACAACACCAACGCCAAATACAATGCTTATCTACAAGCCAAAGATTTGATGAAAGTGGCCGAACAAACGCTATTGGCGGCCAATCAAGAGGATTTTAGTAAAATGTTGCCTATTTTATTGCCCATCGATTCGCTAAAAAGTAAAGCCGTGGCTACTCAACTAGAAGCCGTAATCAAGAAGGCGTCTATCGTGGCCGAACGCCATCAAAATAGCAAATGGCTAGACGACGCCTATTTGCTGATTGGTAAGGCTCGATTATTAAAAGAAGACTATGCCAACGCCACCGAAACTTTTAAGTATATCAACACCCAAAGCGAAAACGAAAACACCAAACATACGGCCTTGATAAATTTGATGAGGGCGTATTTGGAACAAGACGACCAAGCCAGTGCCATGCGTGTGGCCGAATACTTACGGGAACAAGACTTGAACAAAATCAATACCCGTGATTATTATTTAACAAAAGCCTATTTGCACCAACAAAAAGGGGAATATGACGTGGCCACGGGAATTTTGGAAGAGGCTTTTAAGCTAATGAAAAAAAGCGAACTAACGGCCAGAGTGCATTTTGCGGCTGGGCAAATGTATGATGCAATGGGGCAACCACAAAACGCCATCGTACATTACAAAGCCGTAGAAAAAAACAACCCAACCTATGACCTTTCGTTTAATGCCAACCTAAATGCCTTGATGAATAGCCCAGGCAATGGAGGCGATGGCAAGATTGACCAAAATTTTAAGGCCATGCTAGGCGACCGTAAAAATAACGACCTGCAAGATAAAATATACCTAACCATGGCCCAGCGAGAGCAACAAGCCAAGAATTATAAGCAAGCCGTGGTTTACTATAAGACGGCCTTACAAAAAGCCAATGGCAACCAAAATATTCTTTGGCAGTCGTATTTGGCCTTGGGCGAGATACATTATGGCCAATTTCAGGCTTATGAATTGGCCAAGGCTTATTATGACAGTACCATGATTACGCTCCCGCCCAACTCTAAAAGTTTTGCCCTCATCGACTCTAAAAAGAAAAGTTTAGACGATTTTGTAAAGCAAATCCTTATTATCCGCACCGAAGACAGCCTTCAACGATTGGCCAACATGAACCCCACAGCACTAGACAAATACCTAGATAAAATACTGAATGATAAGGTATTAAAAGAAAAAAAGGATTTGGAATTAGCCCAACAAATGGCTAACAAAATAGTAGGTGGTGGGCAGTTGAACCGTGGGCAAGCAGGCTTGGAGGGAACAAGTTTTTATTTTTATGACCCCAATAATTTACTGAAAGGTAAAGACGAGTTTATCAGAACTTGGGGAACTCGAAGATTGGAAGACAACTGGCGGCGTGCCAACAAAGGACTAAGTACTTTTAGTAACGAACCCAGCAGTCCTGTGGCCACCAAAGGGACACTCAATGCCGTAAAACTTGATGCTGATAATATGGCCAGTAGCATAGACATCAAGGCCGAAAAAGAGGCCATCATGCAAAAAATTCCGTTTGGAGAGGCCGAAAAAACAGCCTCTCGTGCCAAACAAGAAGAAGCCTATTTTGTCCTCGGAAAAATCTATAAATTGAATCTCAACGAAAATCAAAATGCGATTACTACTTTTGAAAAAACATTGAGCCTTTTCCCCAACACCAAACACGAAGAAGAAATTTTATACCTTTTGTGTTTATTGACTGAAAATCAAGGAAATAATGCCAGTTATAAAGCCAAAATTGCGGAACGATACGGCAATGGATATTATGCTAGGTTACTAAATAGAAGCTCGGCAAACCTAAGCACTGGAGCAGATTCTGACGCTCAAAAACTATACAACAATGCCTATAAATTGTATAAAGAAGGGGCATATACCGATGCCATGATTGCAGTGGACAATGGCCTTAGAAATTACCCAAACAATACTATCGAAGACAAATTTGCCTTGCTCAAAGCCATTTTATTAGGCAAAAGCCAGCAGTTGCCCCTTTACCAAAAAACACTAGAGGAGTTTGTAAGAGACTATCCAAGTAGCCAACTCGTACCCATTGCCAAAGAAATGCTGGCCGTGGCGGTGGGGAATAAAGTCCCCTAGCTTAAAATGAGGTTAAGGGGTAAGAGGTCTTTCCCGTGGTCTGTGGCTCACCTACGGTATCTTTTCCGTGGTCTGTGGCTCACAGACCACCTTTGCGAAAGCAGTATTCTTAGACAAATCTCTGTGTTATGCTATATTTCTTTCCCGTGGTCTGTGGCTCACCTACGGTATCTACACAGAATTGGTTAAAAGTCCTTCTCCTTTGGAGAAGGGTTGGGCGACCGTCGCACGGATGAGGCGAAAAAGGCAGATTTTAGTCA
>JAYWHL010000179.1:0-3835 GCA_043777715.1 Cytophagaceae bacterium
TATCGAATCCACGAATCGCCTAATATTGATAAACTCCAGACATTCAGCCAATTTATTAAAAAATTCGGCTATTCTTTACGCATTGCCGAAGACAATCTAGGCTTGATTTCTAGTTCGCTTAATTCGTTAATGACGGCGATTGAAGGCAAACCCGAACAAAGAATTTTGGAAAGTTTGGCTATCAGAACCATGGCAAAAGCCCGATATTCTACGGCACAAATTGGGCATTTTGGACTGGCATTTCAGCATTATAGCCATTTTACCTCGCCCATTAGGCGATACCCCGACATGATGGCCCACCGACTTTTGCAACACTATCTCGATAAAGGGACATCGGCAGATAAAGTGAGTATAGAAGCACAGTGTAAATATACCTCTGAACGAGAAAAAATGGCCGCCGAAGCCGAACGTGCCTCTATCAAATACAAGCAAGTTGAATACATGAGTACGATGGACGTTGAAAGGGTGTTTGCGGGCGTGATTACGGGCGTAACCGAGTTTGGTTTTTTTGTAGAAATTACCGAAACAGCATCGGAAGGAATGATAAGATTGGCCGACCTTAAAGACGACCACTACGACCTCGATCAAGCCAATTACAGAATTGTTGGCCAACACACAGGCCGAGTTTTTACATTTGGAGATACGGTTGAAGTAAGCGTAAAAAACACCGACCTTTCCAAACGAAGCATCGACCTGGAACTAGCTGGTCGTAACAAAATTCATGAAAATTTGAGGCGAGAAAAAACGAGCAGAACACAAACGCAAAGGCCAAAAGGAAAAGAGCTGAAACCCAAAAGAAAAAAATGGTAAATGGGCTTTTGGCAAAACGTAACGTAATTCTCTGAATTGTAGTTTCCATAATTCAGAGAGTTGCATTAATTTTAAGTAAGTAGCCCACACAAAATAAACATTGTTATCTTTTCTGTAAATACTTGATAACGTGTAGTTTGTAAGTCCTCCCTATCGGAGAGGATTTAGATGGGGCTAAATAGTAAAATCCTGTTTATCAACATATTAAGAACAAAAAAACAAAAATAAATTGAATATTATCATTGTAGGTGCGGGACTGTCGGGGCTTGTGGCCGCCCAAACGCTAACTCAAAACGGACACAACGTAAAAATAATAGAAAAAGGGCGTGGCGTTGGAGGGCGTATGGCCAGCAAAACAATCGGTTTGGCTAGATTTGACTATGGAACACAGTATTTTTCAGCAAAAACGCCTGATTTTCAGCAATTTGTAAAAAAATTAGTTGCCTTGGATATTATCAAATCTTGGCAAATTGAGGGTCTTGAATATGAACGATATATTGGGACTGGGGGCATGAGTGGCATTGCCAAATACCTTGCCAAGGACATTGACCTCCACAATGCCGAAAAAGTGATTAGTATTGAAAATCAGCAAGAAAAAGCCCTCCTCAAAACCGATTTAGGGAATCATTACGTGGCCGATGTCCTTGTTTTGACTTCCCCGCTACCACAGTCCTTAGAACTGTTGGCCACTGGTAATATTCCTCTGACTACTGATGTAACCGAAAAGCTAAAAAACATTGAATATGACCCCTGTTTGGCCATGATGATTCAGCCAAAAACTAAGTTAGAAATTGGCAAATTTGGTGGTTTAATTACCGACAACGCTGATATTTCTTGGGTTGCCGACAATCAAACAAAGGGCATTTCAGACGTTCCATCAATTACGGTTCATGCTTCGGCAAAATTTTCTAAACTACACCTCAACGACGATGTTGAAGTAGCTGGCAATTTATTAATACAAAGTGTGTTAGGGCTTTTGCCTGATTTACAAATCGAAAGTTATAAACTGCATCGCTGGCGGTACAGCCTTGCAGCGGTGCGGCAGGAGGCTTCTTTTCTGACTTCAAACCTTGGTTTTCCTATTTATTTTGGAGGCGATGCGTTTGGAATTGGCAACATAGAGGGAGCGTTTTTGTCGGGTCTTGCTATCGGAAATGATATTTGATTTCCTACTCTATTTTGGCTTGATACAGGTAATTATTGAGCGATTTTATCCGCCGCCGAGCAACTTTCAGTTCCATTCCATTACTAAGCATAATCCTACTTTTCTTCAATTTATCATGCCTAATATGCTGAATATTAACAAGATAAGAGCGATGGATTCTTAGAAAACCTTGGGGTAACAAGATGTCCTCAAAGTATTTTAAGGTATTGGCCAAAAGCACAGGCTTAGGACGATTGCCATGTACATTGGTGTAGTTACTTTCGCTTTCAAAAAAAATAATTTCTTCAATCGAAAGCCCATTTATATTCTCAAAAATTGCAGGTAGTTTATTCATTTTTATAGGATTAAAGGTTTGGAATTATTCTCATAAAATTATCCTAAAACTCTATCAAAAAAAAGGGTGTTTTTACGGTATTTTACACCGTAAAAATACCCTTTTTTTGATTGTTAAGAGGCTATCGACTATTGACTGTCGGCTATTGGTTTGAAATACAAAAGATTATAAATTTTGTTACTAACCCGTGCCACGCTTCAAAAGCATGGCACGGGTAATAATCTAAAAGCTAAACGCCAATCGTATGGCCTATTTCCGATAGTCTAAAGCGGGTTTTCGGGTGCCTATCATTGGTGTATATTTAAAATTACTTCCTCGCAGTTTATCAAATTCGGCTTTGGCGTCAATAATTATCTGTGGTTTTTCTAACAATTCCGTAAGGGTCAGGGCCATTGTTTTGGCGGCATTTAGCATTCCTTTTCTTCCGATGCTCATACCTCCCGCCGCTACTGCCTGCCAGCTATGTGCGGGCGTTCCAGGGACCCAAGTGGCGGTGGTTAGGCCAACCGTTGGCACAGCCCAACTCACATCGCCCACGTCGGTCGAGCCACCTGCACCGCTCCTTTGGTTAGAAAGAGGTTTAACGGTTGTAACGTCTTCGTATTTTAAGGTTTCTGGGCTAAGGGTTTTAGCGATTTTTTCGGCAAAATCCTTTTCTTCGTTTGTGTAGGTCATGCCGCCTACTTTTGTGAGATTGGCGTGCATTACCTTGGCGAGGGTTTCGTTGGGTAATAGCTCATAAGTACCGCCTGTGAGTTCCGAGTCGGTTTTGGTGTCAGTGCCTAGGGCAGCTCCTTGGGCGGCTTTTTCTATTCTCGACCAAACATCAACCACTACATTTCTGCGGGGGCTTCTGGCATAATAATAAACCTCGGCAAAGTCGGGTACTACGTTGGGGGCTTTGCCTCCGTTGGTAATCACGTAGTGTATGCGGGTGTCGGACGGAACGTGTTCTCTTAGCATATTAACCATGTGGTCCATCGCCTCTACGCCATCTAATGCCGAGCGGCCTTTTTCGGGCGAGGCAGAGGCATGGGCCGACACGCCATAAAAACGAAATTTACCCGATTTATTGGCCAAAGAAGTACCAAAACTAGCACTATTGATAGCCCCAGGGTGCCAATGCACAACCACATCAACGTCGTTGAAAAGCCCCTCTCTCACCATATAAACCTTGCCAGAACCGCCTTCTTCGGCAGGTGTTCCATAAAAACGGAGCGTTCCTGTGATATTATTTGTTTTCATGTATTCTTTGGCCGCTATCACGGCTGCTGCCGAGGCCGTTCCAAACAAATGATGCCCGCAAGCATGGCCTGCAATAGCCCCTATCGTTTTTTGCTCGGCGGTTGAGTCTTGCGATAAACCTGGCAGGGCATCAAACTCACCCAAAATGCCAATCACAGGCTTTCCTGAGCCATATTCAGCAACAAAAGCGGTTGGGATTTCGGCCACTCCTTTTGTTATTTTGAAGCCCTCTTTGCTCAGAATGTCTTGTAACAAAGCCGAACTTTTGGTTTCTTGATAAC
>JAYWHL010000180.1:0-3832 GCA_043777715.1 Cytophagaceae bacterium
ATATGTGGCTTTTTAGTCCTCAAGATTTATTCAAAACTGATGCACTTAGGCCAGAAAACGCTTATGCTAATATTCCCCCCAATTGTGTTCTGTTTACAAAAGACAGAACGGGCAATATTTGGATAGGTACTCGTGGCTATGGCTTGTTAAAATATAATCCACAAGACCGCCAATTTAAGTCGTATTTGCCTACTTTTTCACCCTCTTTTTTGTATCAAGACCTAGAAGGCAGAATTTATTACCATGCCAATTACTTGCCAACCTATCACTTTTATCAATACAATAGCAGCAATAATACCTCAAGCCTGATGCTGCCCAATGCGAGCGGAAAAGCCTTGGGGCATGAGGGAATGTTGCAAGACACCCAGCACCAATTTTGGGTATTGGGCAACAGACGATTTGAGCAAAAACAGGTTTTAATGAAGTTTAGTAAAGATTGGGTTTTACTTAAACAATATATTCTGCCCCCCCTAGACGTATTGAGCGACTTTGGTGCAAAAATGAGTTTGGCCAAAAACGGGAATATTTGGATAGGACTAACCAATGGCAGTTTGTATTTGTTTAATCCTCAAACCGAGCGAGTAAAAACGTATAGTTACAAACGGTTACTGCCTCAAAGTGGAGCATTTGTGCAAACTTTTGCCCTGTGCCAAGACCAAGATATTATTTGGATAGGTACACAAAAAGGTTTAATCAAAGGAGAAAATTTGGATAGCAAGCCTGTGTTTTCTATCTATAAAAATAGTAACACCAACCGCCAAAGTTTGAGTAACGATTTTGTTTCGGCCATTACCAACGACCCCTATTTGCCCAAAAAATATTTGTGGATAGGTACAAAAGGCGGAGGTTTAGAACGATTGGACAAAAAAACGGGTATTTTTGAACACTTTACCGAAGCCCAAGGCTTGCCCAACAAAGTGGTTTATGGGGTGTTGGAAGGAGACGACAAAAACCTTTGGATGAGTACCAACAGAGGTATTGCAAGGCTGAATCCCAAAACCTTGAACTTTACAAATTTCAACAAATCTGATGGTATTCAAGACGATGAGTTTAATACCAATTCGTATTTCAAAGCACCATCGGGTGAGTTGTTTTTTGGGGGTATTAATGGCTTTACTGTTTTTAGGGCTTCTAAGATTGGGCAAAATAAAACATTGCCAAACATCAAGCTGATGAGCCTGAAAGTAAACAACAAAACAATAGAGACAAACGACAACACAGGCTTATTGAACGAAGCCATAGAAGCCACCCCAAAGTTGGATTTGAAGCACGACCAAAACCAATTAACATTGGAGTTTGGGCTGATGGACTTTAGTAATCCTATAAAAAATCGCTTTCGGTACCAATTGGAGGGCATCGATGACCAATGGGTGGAGGCAGGGACTAATCACTTTGCCAATTATGCCCAACTGCCAAGCGGTAGTTATCGTTTTAAAGTAATGGGAACGATTGATGGCGAAATTTGGAGCAAACCTGCCGAACTGCAAATTCGTATTACTCCCCCTTTTTATCGTAGCTGGTGGGCATATCTACTTTATTTGGCAATTTTTGGTTATGTCGGCTATCGTTGGTATCGGTATCAAATCAATCAAGTACGTTTGCAACAAGAAATCAGTTTTAAGGACAAAGAAGCTAAGCGTTTGGCCGAACTTGACCAACTCAAAACCAATTTTTTTGCCAATATTTCTCACGAATTTCGCACGCCCCTAACCTTGATTATGGGGCCTTCCCAAGACCTTGTCAGCCAAAACCCAAGTAATGGTGTTTATCAAGTGATTCATCGAAACGCCAACCGTCTGCTCGAACTCATTAATCAACTCCTTGACATTAGTAAGTTGGAAGAAGGCCAAATGAAATTAGACCTTGTACATACCGACTTGGTAAAGTATTTCAGAACGCTAACGAGTTCGTTTTCGTCATTGGCCGAAAGCCGAGGTATTATCTTTGAGTTTAGTCAGGACAAAGCCTCTGCCTTGGGTAGGGTGGATAAAGACAAAATAGAAAAAATAATTACCAATTTGCTTTCCAATGCCTTTAAGTTTACAGAATCGGGCAAAAAAGTAATGGTAAAAATAGGCTATAATGCTGATAATCAAAGTATTAATATTGAAGTAAAAGACCAAGGTATTGGTATTGCTAAACAAAAAATAGAACACATTTTTGATAGATTTTATCAGGTGGACGACGCCCAAAATCGTAAATACGAAGGTACAGGCATTGGCTTGGCCTTGGTAAAAGAATTGGTAGGACTGATGAAAGGAAGCCTTATGGTTGAAAGTACAGAAAACGTGGGTACTACTTTTTGGATTACCTTACCGATTGCCGACTTGATTGTCAAGCATGAACCAAGTCCCCAAAACGGCTCAATACAACCTATATCAACAATACCCAACCCAGCAAAGCCACTTGGTTTTGTACCCAAGGTTTTGAATCTTGAAACTGAAAATATTTTGTTGATTGTTGATGACAACGAAGACATCAGGGCTTATATCCGTTCGGTTTTTGAAAATGAGTATCAAATTATAGAGGCCGTTAATGGCAAAGAGGGTTTATTGAAGGCCATCGATAGTATTCCGTCTTTGATAATCAGCGATTTGATGATGCCCGAAATGGACGGTTTTGAGTTTTGTACGCAACTCAAAGCCGACGAACGTTGTTCTCATATTCCTGTTATTTTACTAACGGCTAAAGCCACCATTCAAAGTCGCATAAGGGGCCTAAACCTTGGTGCCGACGATTACTTGCTCAAGCCTTTTAATGCCGAAGAAGTGAAGGCTAGGGTGAGGAATTTGATACAAAAACAAGAAAAATTACAGCAATATTTTACAGGAAAAAGTACGATAATGCAACCCAACGAAGAGAAAGTATCTTCGGCTGAGGAATTGTTTTTGAACAAAGCCAAACAAATTATTGAAAGGTATTTATCCAAAAATGATTTTGGAGTGGAACAATTGAGCCAAGAAATAAACATGAGCAGTTCGCAATTGTTAAGAAAACTCAAAGCCCTTACCAATATGACCATCAATGAGTTTATCAGAGATTATAGGCTACAACGAGCCGACGAATTGCTTCGCCAAAAAATCAGCAACGTATCTGAAATAGCCTTTAGGGTAGGCTTTGAAAACCTTTCGTACTTCTCAAAAGTATTTCAAGAAAAATACGGAAAGCTACCGAGCGAATATTTGTGAGCCATCAAAAAAGCCCCAAAATGGGGCTTTTTTGATGAAAATGCTGAAAATGAGTTAAAGAATGCCGAATTTGAGCTAACCCCCTACCTTCTCAAAAGCCTACCTTTATGGCATCTTTCGTGGTAGAAAGGATATACAATTGGGGTACTAGGTGCAAGCCTAGCCCAATTGTATCGGTACTATACCGAAATACCTTTTGCAACCATCTTCGCTTTAATACACACCAACATTTTATCACCTCTAAAAAATTTAACATGAAAAAAATCTTTTACTTCCTCATGGCTTTGATGGTAAGCCAAAATGTATTTGGGCAGACTTGTACGCCTTTAGTATCCTCCCCTGGCAATGTAAATATCACTTGGACGGGGGTAGTAAGCACCGATTGGAATACTGCCTGCAACTGTTTCCTCTTGATGTTTGGGGAAGGCCAACAGCCGAAAGCCAACTGCCTATTTACGATTAAAAACATTCATTTTGGCCCCAAAAAACAGGGGTTTCCCCTTGTATGATTCACAATTATTGATGCCGTACATTTGTGGTAACATGAGAGATTTGACAACTTTTAGATTTGACAAATTTTTGAATTTGTCAAATCTAGTTTTATAACTACCTGATAACGTGTAGTTTGTAAGTCCTCGCTGGGG
>JAYWHL010000181.1:0-3831 GCA_043777715.1 Cytophagaceae bacterium
TCGCTCCAAATAGGTCTAATTTCGTCTAATTTTCTACCGTCTAATCTGTAACGCTCGTCAAGTACTAAATTTCTTGAGGCTTCGTATTCCAATTCTCCAAAATATTTGTTCACCAAGCCTTTATTTACCTCTTGGCCTTCTGATAAACTTTCTAAATATTCTTTTCTGACTGCCTTAAAACCATCTTTACGTGCCGATTTCAATGGGTTTCCTAATTTGCAAACCTCATACACTTTTTGATAATAATTAGCCCTAAGATGCTCAAATAATTCTTCGTCAGAATTTTCGGGAGCATATTCTCTTTTTTGAGTATTTCCTGATTCGGTTTCTAACTCCTTTTGTGCAACACATTGAAGTTTAATAGCATCGTGAGCAATTTTTAAGGCTTCCAATACTTCCTCCTCCGAACTTTCGTTCATCTCGCCTTCCACCATCAAAATATCTTTTTGTGTGGCAGCCACTATCAAATCCAAATCTGCATTCTTCAATTCAGAAGCAAGTGGATTAACAATATATTTTCCATTAATTTTTGCAACCCTAACTTCCGAGATTGGCCCGTTGAACGGAATATCAGAAACCATCAAAGCTGCCGAAGCAGCCAAACCAGCCAAAGCATCAGGTAAAACTTCGGCATCAGCCGAAATCAGTGTTACCATTACTTGAACATCACAGTGGTAATCTTCGGGGAAAGTGGGACGTAAAGCACGGTCGATAAGTCTTGAAATCAATATTTCATAGTCTGATAAACGGCCTTCACGTCTTTGAAAACTCCCAGGAATGCGACCTGCCGAAGCAAATTTTTCTTGGTAATCAACCGAAAGTGGCAAAAAATCAACACCCTCTTTGGCTTCGGAGGTGGCACAAACAGTGGCGAGCAACATGGTATTACCGCACCTTACTACCACAGAACCATCGGCTTGTTTGGCCAGTTTTCCAGTTTCAATGGTTATGGTTTTACCATCGGGCATTGCGATGGTCTTAATGATATGATTCATAAATTTGAATGAACACGTTATAGTGAATGATTTAATAAAAACAGGGAATCCTTCGAGAAGGATTCCCTGTAAATGTGCTTACTGCTTGATAAAATCTCTGATACCAAGTTGGGCAATGATAGCACGATAACGTGTAATATCAACTTTTGCTAAATAACTCAACAACCTTCTTCTTTTACCAACCAATTTCAACAAACCTTGCTGGGTAGCATAGTCCTTGTGATTGGCTTTGAGGTGTTGGGTTAAATGTGAGATTCTGTGTGAAAACAGAGCGATTTGTGATTCGGGCGAACCAGTGTCAGATGCAGACTTAGCAAACCCGTGTGTGGCGAAAATTTCAGCCTTCTTTTCTGTAGTTAAATACATCTTTAATTGTGTTAAATGTATCCCATTATTGGAATAAACACAAAATTATGAATATTTTAACAAACAATCCAATTTTTTAGCGATTAATGTAATTTTTATTGTATTATTCTTTGCTTTTGGAAGCGACTTTTTAATTGATTCCAAGCCATTGTATAGATGTCGCCATCAAACAACCTCGAATCTTTGCGGGCGGTATTCACCAAATAACACCCAATCGTAAAAAGTACACCATTGGCAATCCAAGCACCTATCTCAACAGGCAATATGCCTTCTTTTACCCATTTATCGCCACTGCTTGTTAAGATGTAACTAATTATAAAAAAAAGAACGGCAACGATTACAGGAATACCCAAACCGCCTTTTTTGATAATCGCCCCAAGAGGCGCCCCAATCAAAAACATAATAAAACAATTGATAGCGTGAGAAAATTTATGATGAAGTTCTAAATCAGTTTTCCAAACCTCCTCTTTTCTGGCTTTCATAAATTGAAAATTACTTTCAGAAGAACTTAACACCGCCTTGGCCGAACTTACGGCGTATTCCTTAACGTCTAGCAAATTGTTTTTTTGTGCCAAAAGCATTTTTTTCTGAATCCAGCCCCCAGCCACTACCACTTTTTTTTGAGGGTCTTTGTTAAGGTTTTTTTCTCGAAGATGATAATAATAATTGTTGGTTGCGGTTCGAAGGGAGTTATTCGTAATTGTGATGAGTTCTTTATTCAAAGAATCAGATTTTGAACTCAATTCAGAGGTTGTGGACATAATGGCATGATGAGAAAACTGTTTTTCTTCGGTTTTATTCATGCCAAAAGATGACAAACTATATACTAACTTACTGTGATTAAAGCCATTACGAACAAACTTAGACCTATTTTCAACGGCTTCGGTTTTGTCGCTTGGTTCGGAGTAATCACTCCCTTTGAACAATTCAAAAACCAAGTATTTGTTATCAAGAATCGTGTACATTTGTCCAGAATCAGCCAATGTTACCCTTCTGTTACCATCATGGTCAGAATGGTTATAAATCACTAATTGTTTGAGCGTTTTGTTATCAGCCATTTTTTTGGAAACCTTAATGGCTTGGTTTGGAATATCATAATAAAAAATCCCTTCTCTGATATTTAGTGTGGTTTTGGTGGTTTTAACGTCCCACATCAAGCTCCAAGCCTTCAAATTTGCCCAAGGAAGGGTATTGTTATTGAACCAATAGGCAAAAATGCTTACCAAAACAGATATGATTCCGATGGGTAATAAAGCCCTAATAGTCGAAATACCAGATGATTTTATGGCCGTTAGTTCAAAATATTCTCCCAAATTTCCATAGGTCATCAAACAAGCCAAAAGGACAGACAAGGGCAATGCAATGGGAACAGCGATAAGTGTAAAGTAAAAAAACAATTTGATGAACACAAAAAAACCAATATCCTTTCCTACAAATTCATCGAAATAAGTGAGGATAAACCGCATCAAAAAAATAAACAAAACTACACTTGTAGTTACTAAAAAAGGCCCTAAAAAATTCTTTACTATCAATTTATCAATTTTTTTCATATTTATCAGTTGGTAATAATCTTAATAACTTCTGAAAATCCAAAACGTTAAAACAAACGATTTAAGTATTTTTAAGCGTTTCAAAAATTCCCGAACTTTATCCACCAACTATTTCTTTTAATGACTCCATCAAATTTTCCCACATTGATTCCAGTTCGCTATTATCATTATTTGACGAAAAATCGGTAATTTTAAGAAAAGTTGATTGCGACAGTTCTCCAACGTCTAGTTTAAATTCAAGGTAACTCCAATCCTTTTCAGCTTCGCTAACATCTACAAAGTCGAAGCGGACAACTTTATTGAGCCGCATGGTATGCAATTTGGCAATATGACTTTCGCCGTCCCACACAAAATCAAAAGTTTGGTCGGGTTTATAATTTACCTTCGTAGCAAACCATTGTTGCAAACCAGAGGCAGAACTTAAATACGGAAACAACATTTTGGGAGATGCCCTTAATTCAAATTCAGTTGTAAATTTATTTTTTAACATTTTATTTTGTTTAGAAGCCTATCAAACGAGTGAAACTTAATTGTTTAAGATATTTTAGGGAGATAATACGATGAGCCAAAAAGGTATAATTTTTATAAAATTAAAGTAAACTTAAAAAAATTCACACCCAAGGTAACGAAAATTAAAAACAAATTACTACTTTTGTGAAAAATAAGGCGGGGTAGCTCAGATGGTTAGAGCGCAGGATTCATAACCCTGAGGTCAGGGGTTCAATTCCCCTTTCCGCTACCAAAACTCATCAACAGTTTGATGAGTTTTTTTTATGTTCAATTAATAATCTTAAATATTAAGTTTTTCAGAATTTCAGATTCACTCCCGCCACTCGCCTCAATGCCTTTTGACTGTAAATCAGCCTCCTTTAAGTACCCGATAATACGAATGGTTTTCGCAAAACTATAACTCCTTTTTG
>JAYWHL010000182.1:0-3826 GCA_043777715.1 Cytophagaceae bacterium
GATTTTAGCCTGTACGTTGTCGTCCAACTCGCTATAAAAGTCGAGAAAGTAGTTTTTATATGCAATTACTTGTCTTTCAATATTCATAAGACTAAGTTATCTATTCAGACAACAAAAAGCAAACTAATTTTGAATTTTATATAGGTTGTCGGCTTCATGGCATAGTATCCAACAACGGACAGAACTTATGGTAAGGTGGGGGATTCGTTAGCTTGAACTTTTGCTGACACGGATTACTGAAATCCAATAGGTCATAGTTCGTGGTTATAACAAAGGAGTTATTTCAAATCTTTTACTTTACGGTAAATTTCTTCAATTTTTAGGTCAAAGTCTATGAGTTTCAGCGTTTCGGTAATAGAACGATAATCTTGATTTATCCATTCGTTGGGTTTATTGTTGCGGGTATAACTAGAAATATAAACGCTGGCTTGGTCGATAAAAACAATTTGTTGCAGACTTGTAATGGTTTTATAGCAGCTTAGTTTTTCGCCAAAATCAAGGCCTTGGGTACTTTCCGATAGTATTTCTACAATGATATAGGGATTAGTTAGGGTAGCTTTTGATTTTTTGCCGCTTGGCAAAGTCAAGAACTCAATATCTCCTTTTACAACCGATAAATCGGCATTGAACGAGGCAGTACATTGCTCAGAAAAGATTTTTATATTGCTTGATAAAATCTGAAAATCAGCTAAATTTAGATAATCGTGCGTAAAAAGATACCCTAAATAAATAACTAAAGTTTCGTGTGTGATGCTTGCTTGATCCATAAACGAAAAAATTTTACCTCGATAATATTCAATTCTATAATCTATTTTTTCTAGTAAATAAAAATATTCTTCTAAGGTAGCTTCCACCCAAAGCACCTCCACGCCAAGGGCTTCCCGTTTTTGCCAAGTGCGAGGTAACTCCTTCAAGGCGTTCAGTTCCAGTGCGTCTTCTAGTAGTTCGGTTTCCATGAGTCTTATTTTTTGCTAAATATAATTGCTAATTATGATTTACGATTTTAGAATCTTGGATTTATTATGGCGGTAAATCAAGCATCACAAGTACGACCACATAATGAGCTACAAATCACATAAAGTGTTGGTATTCAGTTTTTTGCACCTATTTTGCCCAACCACTCATCAAGCTATTATTCAATCTCAATCTCAACACCTTTCGACATGGGGTGGGCTACACAGGTCAGGATATAACCCTGCTGAATTTCCTTTTCGGTAAGGCCGTCTTCTTCGTCCATCATCACTTTGCCGCTCGTACATTTGCCCAAACAGGCCGTACACATTCCTGCCTGACAAGAATAAGGCAAATCGATGTCTTTGTCCAAAAATGCTTCCAAAATCGTTTGGTGAGGTTTTACTTCCGTTTCGTAGCGGTTACCTTCATAGTGTATCACTACGGTTTGAGCTTTTAGCGTACTTTCTTCTTCTTCGGGTTGGTCGTGGTTTTTGGCATCGGGCGATGAAAAAAACAATTCCTGATGCACTCGTTCTGGGCTGATGTTCAGGTCTTTTAATCCTTTTTGTACTTCTTGCATCATGCCCTCGGGGCCACACAAAAAGAAATCGGCATTGTGCAAAGCCACACCCATTTGTTTGAGCAAAACTACCGTCATACCTTCGTTGATACGGCCTTTCATGCCCACCCAAACGCCTTGGGGTTGGGTTAATACATGATGCACCTCAAAATGCCCAGCGTGTTTTTGTTCTAGGTCTTCAAGTTGTTTCTTAAAAATAATCCCTTCTTGGTTGCGGTTGCCATACACCAAAAACACCTTACTGTTTGGCTCAATCGTTAGGACAGACTTGGCAATAGACATCAGCGGTGTTATGCCACTCCCTGCCCCAAAAAGCACCACGTGGCGACTTTGTTGAGGGTTTAGTTGGGGCGAAAAATGCCCCATTGGCTCCATAACTTCTAGGGCATCGCCTGGCTTTATGGTGTCGTTGAGGTGATTAGACATCAAGCCATTGGGAACTCGCTTTACCGACACTGCCAACGAAGCATCAGCATGAGGCGACGACGACATAGAATAAGAACGACGGATTTTTTTGCCTCCAATTTCTGAAATAATGGTTAAAAATTGCCCTGCATTGTAGCTAATGGCCTGATGAACAGGGTGCCAAAACGAAATAGTGATGGTATCGGTAGTTTCTTGAATTACTTCTTTTACTGTTAAATGATAATATTTAGTACTCATGGATAATGATGATGGTAAAGTTTAATGATTGTCTTGTTTTAAAATAGGTTGCCACACTTATTCCTAACCTTTTCTAAACTAGAAATGTTCTTGTGGGCTTGGCTAAATTCATGTCTATCTAAAAAGAGGTGGTGTAACTCCTAAAAAATTTGATACTTTAGGGGCATTCTTGTCCAAAGCAATCTAACTTTGTTTTATCTCAATTTTTCAGCATCGTTCAATACCCTATCATTATGCAATCCACTTCACAATTATTAATGATTAGACCCATAAGATTTGGGTTTAATACCCAAACGGCAATGTCTAACGCTTTTCAAGATAGTAGCCAAAGCGATATTCCCGAAGCAATAACCCAACAAAATGCCTTGGCCGAGTTCGACCTCATGGTCAAGCAGTTGCGTAGTTTGGGCGTAGAAATTACGGTTATTGAAGATAGCCCCGAACCCCACACACCTGATGCTATTTTTCCGAACAATTGGGTATCTTTTCACGACAACGGCACGGTGATTTTATACCCAATGCAAGCCAAAAACCGCAGACTAGAACGCCGAAACGACATTATAGAGCAGTTAGAAAATAGGTTTTACGTTAATCAAACCATAGACTTGAGCTATTTTGAGGCCGAAGATAAATTTTTGGAAGGTACGGGTAGTATGGTTTTGGATCGTCAAAATAAAGTGGCTTATGCCTGTGTATCGCCCCGAACCAACCGAGATGTTCTTGCGGTTTTTGGACAAAAAATGAACTATAAAATTATTGCTTTCGAGGCCCACGACAATGCCCACAAGCAAATATACCACACCAATGTGCTGATGTGTATTGGCGAAATGTTTGCCGTAATTTGCCTTGATGCCATCACAAGCCTCAACGAAAAACAGCTTGTGAGGCAGTCGTTAGAAACATCGGGCAAGCGAATTGTGGAGATTAGCCATGCCCAAATGAATCGTTTTGCGGGAAATATGCTGCAAATAAAAACCAAGGCCGATACCAAACTTTTGGTAATGTCGAGCCAAGCCTTTGATAGTCTGGAAGTATCTCAAAAGCGAATTTTGGGCGAATATTGTACGATTATTCATAGTAATTTACAAACCATAGAGACCAACGGTGGTGGCTCGGCTCGGTGTATGATGGCCGAAATTCATTTACCTCAAAAATGATAATCCAGTATTTTAGTTCTTTTAATATTTGCTAATTTCCGTAAGTGTAAATACAAGATAAACCACAAAGAAACAAAGAATACAAAGATTTGGTATTCAGCTTGTTATAAGTGTTTTATGGATTTTTTCCTGAGTACTGGAGTATTGTATAAAATGTAAAGCAATTCTCCTGAATTGCTGGCAGGGCTGTTAAGTTCTAACTTTAAAAGTCCTTCTCCCTTATGGAGGAGGGAGCAAACTACTAATGCGAATTAGGGGTTGAAAAGCCCATAGGGCTGTTATTTTGGTAGAAAAACACCAAAGATTGTACTTCCAAAGCCCCATCGGGGCGGCATTTAATCCAAAATGTCGCCCCGATAGGGCTTTGGAACATTATAGGCATCATTTTTTACCAAAATTACGCCTCTCTGAGGCTAAAAATGTAATTTCAACTCATTATTCGCAATTAACACCCCTCCCGAATTGCGGGGAT
>JAYWHL010000183.1:0-3811 GCA_043777715.1 Cytophagaceae bacterium
AGACGTCGCAAAACCACAATTTGCCATAATTGCCGAACCGCCCTTTTTCCAGAAAACAATTACTGCCCCAGTTGTGGCCAAGAAAACCACGACCTCAAAGTACCCATCGGGCATTTGGCCTTTGAGGTTTTTGAGGGTTTTACGCACTTCGACACCAAATTTTATAACTCCATGCGGGCGATATTTTTGTATCCTGGCAAAATAACAAAAGACTTTTTGGAAGGCCGTCGGGGGCGATACGTGGCACCCGTAAGGCTTTATTTTTTGATTTCGTTTGTCTTTTTTTTGGGTCTAAATTCCGTAGTTGATATGGCCTTGAGCCAAACCGAAAACCTTATCTCGGCCAAAACACCTACCTCCAAAATAAATAAAGCCCCTGAACGAGAGCTTCAAAAGGGAATTGACAAGGCTCAAAAACAACTAGACTCACTCAAAAACTCTAAAGATACCGTTGCCCTAAACGATGCCAAAGCCAAAGTAGCACAAGCAAAAGAGGCTTTGAAATTGTATCAAAAAATAAGCAAAAAGGCTAAAAATACGTATTCGTTCAGACTAAAAGTAAATATGAAAAACACGGAAGAGATTTCGATACCTAACGTTTTGGACGAAATGAATCTTGCCGAAGACGATACCCTAAGAGTTTTGATAGAAAACCTACCAGCCCCAAAACGCCGCCAACGCTTGATAGCTATTCAAAAACAAATTATTGCAGATAGTATCAATACCGAGGAAATCTTAGAACTAAAACCCGAAATACGAGATTATTTTACGGAAGTGATAGACAAAAAAAAACAGATAAAATACTCGCTCAACCTTCATGCCTTAAAAAATAATGCAAAATTAAAAATAGCATTTTCGCCTGATACACAGATAGTTATAAAAGGAAGTGAAGGCAATGTTCAAAATACGGCCTACTTGAAAAAAGTACTAGAAATGTCGGACAAACAGTTAGATAGCCTTAATAAAAAAAGTGAAGATGTAAACCTAGGTATTGATTTTTTGAATCGGGGTTTTCGCAAAAATTTGATTTATTATCAACTGGCTTTTAATAAAGACAGAGAACAAGCCTCTAACGAAATCGCCCAGTTGTTTTTAGGAATTTTTTCGGTAATGATGTTTATACTCATGCCTATTGTGGCGTTTTTACTCAAAATTATTTATAGCAAACGCACCCACAGTATTTTTACCTTTCCGATTAGGCTTTTTAATTACCTCTGGGACATTATCGTACACTTTTTGAAATTTCGTAAAATCCGTAAACACAGACGAATACCTCATTTGGTGGCAGGGCATACCCGTTATTATTACGAACACCTCATTTTTTCGATACACATTCACAGTGTGTTCTTTTTGATGCTTATTATTTTTGTAGGTATAGGTGTTTTGGCGGGTATTTGGCAGATAGCGTTGGGTGTAACGATGTTGGGCTTTTTTGTTTATTTTATCATTTCGCTCAAAACGGTTTATCGGCAAGGAGTTTTCAAAACACTACTCAAATCGTTTATCCTGTTTTTCTTGTATATTTTCTCATTTATGATGGTATTGGTTTTTACGGGGATTGTGAAATTTGCCTTGGCGTAGGTTTAAGAAGCGAGAATTTGAGAAAATCAAGCTACATAATTTGATAACGACATTGCCATTTTGTTATTGATAATGCGTGGCACGCCTATTTTATGGTAATAATAAGGCGTGCTAGGCATAACCCTACATTTATCAATGTCGTTATCTAAATTAGCCTATAAAATCTTACCTTTGTAGGGCAAAATATATATAAATCCTCAAACGAATAATCAATATGGGCTTAAAAACAACTATCGAAGGAGGCATAAAAGCAGCCATGCTGGCCAGAGACCAAGACCGCCTTCGTACACTTAGGGCATTGAAAGCCTTGATTTTGCTAGAAGAAACCTCTGGAAACTCAACAGGCGAAATGTCGGACGATACAGAAATGAAGATATTGACCAAAGCTGCCAAACAACGCCGTGATTCACTAGAAATTTATATCCAACAAAACCGTCCTGATTTAGCCCAAAAAGAGCAAGTGGAGCTAATAATAATCGAAGAATTTTTGCCAAAGCAATTGTCAGAAAATGATTTAAGAGTTAAAATTCAAGAAATAATGACAAGAATTGGGGCATCGACCGCAGCCGAAATGGGCAAAGTGATGGGCGTAGCCAGTAAAGAATTGGCGGGCCAAGCCGAAGGAAAAGCCATTTCTGTGATGGTAAAAAGTTTGTTGAAATAACGCCCAATATGGCCACCATAGACATCATTTTGATTTTGCCCTTGCTTTGGGGGCTATACAACGGCTATCAGCGAGGTATCTTGATAGAGGTTATTACAGTTATTGCCTTTGTTATTTCGGTAGTGGCTGGGTTTAGGCTTTTGGGCTGGGCTATCGAGTTTATATCGCCACAGTTCCAATCCCAAATGATGCAACGACTGCTACCTTATTTGGGCTTTTCGGTTATTTTTTTTCCAATCATTTTCTTGATTGTGCGGCTAGGCTGGATGCTCCGACGTACTATTAGATACACCGTTTTTGGTAGTTTTGATAGTTTGGCTGGGGCGGCAGTAGGCTTGTTTACGTGGGCATTTGGGGCAAGTGTTTTTTTGTGGATGATTGTAGCCATTGGCGTAAAAATCCCAGAAAATGCCACCAAAAACGCCATACTTATGCCTCTTATCAAACCCCTTGCCCCCAAAATTATAGGCAAAGCCACCGAAGAATGGATACCAAAAGGAGCAGAAAAACTAAGAGCCATCAAAGACGGTCGGTAATCAGAAGCATCATTCTTCAAATTTATAGCCAAATTTTCGAGTAATTTTCCTTTTCCGCATCAATTCCACACTCATTTTCATCATTACGTTGGCGGTGGGCCTATTGCTTTGCCCAGCCACTGGCACGTGGGCAATGGCATCTAGCACCTCAAAGCCTTTGATTAATTGCCCAAACACGGTATAATTACCGTCTAAATGAGGCACACCGCCTGTGGTTTTATATACTTCTCGTTGAGCATCAGTTATTTGCCTTGGGCTACGCTTGGCCTGAATGTTGAGGGTGGAATCATTAAAAACTTTGCCTTGGGTAATATAAAACTGACAAGCTGAAGATTTTTTTTCGGGATTATTGTCTCTAGCCGCCGCCAAAGCCCCTTTTTTATGGAAAAGAAAAGGGACGATTTCGGCAGGAATACGCTCTAAATTGCCCCCACCGTTGCCCAAAACTATACTTTGAGCTGCACTTTTTGAGTTGGGGTCGCCGCCTTGTATCATAAAATTTTCGATAACCCTATGAAATAGCAAACTATCATAAAAATTTTGTTTGATTAAACCCAAAAAATTAGCCTTGTGCAAGGGCGTTTCGTCGTGTAATATCAGCTTCATCTCGCCCAAACTGGTGTTTATCGTTACGAGATAGTCCTTTTTAGGCTTTTTTTGAGCAAACAATACATTTGAAACAAAACAAAGGCAAAGTAACAGACAGATGGTTTTCATAGGTTGTTGATATTGGGTTTTATGTAGTTAGGGGTAATTGGTTTGTAAAAGTAGATACGAATCGGTTTTTGTCAAAATGGGTTGTTAGCTTTTTCGATATTTATTCCCTTTCTGTTTAATATTACTTAGTTTTGTGGAAAGAGAATGTTTTATAAGCAAAAATTCAAAAATAGGGATAGCCAAAATTATGAAAAAAGTACTCCTTTTGATGCTATTGATGACTTTTAATGCCCTTGCCTTGCCCAAAAAATCAACCGTTTTACCCGTTGATAGTTCGGCCATAAATATTCGTAAACCCAACAAAGCTACCATA
>JAYWHL010000184.1:0-3807 GCA_043777715.1 Cytophagaceae bacterium
TTAAAGAAGCTGTTTAAACTTATTTCTTTTGCCCTAAACGAGTTGTTTTCAGCCCATACTTTAGATTTTAGAGCCGTTGTGGAACAATCCGTAGCGATGCTAGGGTAGCCCCGCTACGCACGTTCCACTTCGGCTCAAAAAATCTGCGTATGGACAAAAAACAACCTCATTTTGACCTAAAATTAAAAGTTTAAACAGCTTCCTTGTTATTTTGGGCGAACAGTATCTATTTATTGAAATAAATCGTCCATTGTTATATCGTTTTGTATCAATACGTTGGCGTATTGATTTTTGGTAATGCCATAACTGGTAATCATTGTCAAATACACTGCTTTTTTTGTTTGAGTTGCCGCCTTAAAAGTAGTAATTTTTGATCTTAATTGCTCGGAATACGCTTTATCAATCGTAAAAGTATCTAAGTGAAATTTGCATTCACACAAATTGATTACTTGGTCTCGCCTGTCTATGAGTAGGTCTATTTGAGCCTTTTTTTCTTCTATTGCTCCACGCCACGAATGATGCTGCGATTGAATTCCACTGATTCCCAAGGCTTTTTTTATGGGTAAAATATGGTCTAAACAAACTTGTTCAAAAGTAAATCTTTGCCAAACTCTGTGAACGGGGCTATCAATCATATTGAGCCAAGCGTTTTGGCCTTGAAGTTTATTATCTTTTAAAAATTTGAAATAAAAACTAGTATAATAGTCTGATAATCTGTATGTTATATTTTTTAATTTATCGTCTAACGAATGATATGAACTGATAAAGCCGCTTTCTTCTAAATCTAACAACACCTTGCTTAATGTGCCACCTGATGCCATTCCCGACCGTTGAATGATTTCGCTTCGTTGCATTCCTGCGGTTTTAGACGATAGTGTTTCAATTATTTTTTCGTAAACTTCATGTTTTTGATATAGCGAGCGATATAAATTCAAAAACTCGTTTCTTAATAAACCGCCCGCTTCAAAAAAAAGTGCTTGTATGTTTTGACTTGCACTTAAATCAGGCTGAATTGCTTCTAAATAATAAGGAATTCCTCCCATTGTCATATACAATTGCATGATTTGATAACGGTCAAAAGCCCCGTTTTGGGCCAGTAGCATTGCTTCAGTTTCTTGCAAATTAAAAGGGCAAATTTTCATTTTTTGCGTAACCCTGTTGTGCAAGCCTCCTGTGTTATTAATCAATTCATTTATCATCCATGAGGCCGCCGAACCACATACTATCAACAAAATATCTTTTCTGTACGAAGCCCAGCTATTCCAAAAATGCTCTAAACCTATCATAAAGTCAGAGGCTTTTGTATCAAACCAAGGCAATTCGTCTATAAAAACTACTTTTTTTTCCTGATGATTTATACTTTCTAAGTGCAACATTAACCGCTGAAATGCGATTAACCAGTTTTTAGACGAAGTTTCAAATACCAAGGGAGATTGTTTGTTAATTTCGGTATCAAAATTAAACAGTTGTTGGCTTGTATCGGCATTGGCCAGTCCCGTAATGCGAAAAGCAAATTGATGATTAAAGTATTCTTTGATGAGAAAAGTTTTGCCTACACGCCTTCTTCCATAAAGTGCTAGTAACTCCGATTTTTTGCTTTCAACAATTTTTTGAAGTTTTTCCTGCTCTTTTTGTCTGCCTATTATACATGAGTTAGATTTCATAATCAGCCATTTTTTAGTAAAAATATATCATTTTGGCTGATAAAAGTAATTTTTTTAGCCAAAACTGTATAACTCATATTAGTTTTGGCTGCAAACCCTACTGTCTAGTTATTCATCATTTATCAAAATGCGTTGGATACGCAATGCCATTCGCCCCAAATTGAAACTTATGAGATTAGATTTTCAATTTGAATAGTTAAGTTTTTTAAAAATTTATAGATGTCAAACACTTCATCATTCACACAAGAAAAATCATTACTAATAGCATATTCTTTTTCTTGTAAAACCATAAAATACCAATTTCTACTAATGACATAACAACCATAAATAGGAAATTTATTTTCATTTAATTTTTGTGCAACCAACATAGCAATCAAGGCTTGTCCTCTTGGGTCTCCATTTGGGTCAGTACCCTTTTTATATTCATTTAAGCAAAAATAGGGTTTCTTTGGGCTTCTAAAACCTGACGCTATCATTCCATCAACCCTACCCGAAAGTTGATAACCTTCTAGGTCTGTCATTAAGTCTCTTTCCAAAAAATAGGAGAAAAGCTCAGTTGGTTTAGATGAAAACATAATGAGCGGACTGATAAGTTTATTTTCTAATTCTACTTCATTCCAGTCATCTCCTCCCAAAATAAAATGTGCTTGCAAATTCTTTATGTATTGTTTTTCAAATTCAGTAACCTCTTTGTTGTAATTCATCAAATTATCCAACAAGGTTGTATTGAACACTTGTTTTACACCAAATGATTCGTCTATTTTTTCTAATGTCCAATCTTTAAAATTGCTCTGAATCATCTTTTTAAAAATTTTGAAATTGATGTTAATCCGTTTGCCATCTATCTAATTTTTTATCAATCCACCAGCAATTCGTCTGGTTTCTTCGTCTGTTTTTACATAATCGTCGTAGCTTGGGTTTTGAATAAACGTGGCTTTGGCCATGCAGGTTTCAATAATGTCGGATATTTGCAGAAAACCCACACGGTCGTTCAAAAATTCAGCCACGGCTATTTCGTTGGCGGCGTTTATGATACAGGGCATATTCCCGCCACGGTTTAGGGCATCAAAGGCTAGTGCTAGGTTACGAAACGTTTTGGTGTCGGGTTGTTCAAAACTTAGGTTTGGATAATCTAAGAAATTAAATCTCGGGAAATCTGATTTTAAGCGATTGGGATAGCCTAAGGCAAACTGTATGGGGAGTTTCATATCGGGCAAACCTAGTTGGGCTTTGATAGAGCCGTCTTCAAATTGCACTAATGAATGCACAATAGACTGTGGGTGAACGATAACGTCTATCTGGTTGGCACGGAGATTAAACAACCATTTGGCTTCTATTACCTCAAGACCCTTGTTCATTAATGAAGCGGAATCTATCGTAATTTTTGCCCCCATGCTCCAGTTGGGGTGTTTTAGGGCTTGGACTTTGGTTACTGTTTTCAGAAAATCAAGGTCTTTGCCCCTAAAAGGCCCACCCGATGCCGTAAGGATAATTTTTTCGATAGGGTTATGAAACTCGCCAATCAAGCACTGAAAAATGGCCGAATGTTCAGAATCGACAGGATAAATATTTACGCCCTTTTGAGCGGCTAAGTTTGTGATTAGTTCGCCTGCCACCACTAGGGTTTCTTTGTTGGCTAAGGCAATGTGTTTGCCAGCTTCTATGGCATTGATGGTGGGCAATAGACCCGCATATCCAACCATTGATGTCAATACAATATGGATACTTTCCATTTGCACTACCGAAGCGATGGCTTCGAGACCCGCATAAACCTTGATGTCGAGGGGATTGAGGGCGGTAAAAACTTTGTCGTAGAGGGCTTCGTTAGCAATTACCACCACATTTGGCCGAAATTCTGCGGCTTGGGCTATCAATAAATCTGCATTGTTTTGAGCCGTGAGAACCTCTACCTCAAATTGGTCGGCGTGGGCTTTGATAACTTCCAAAGCCTGTGTACCAATAGAACCCGTTGAGCCAAGAATTGCAATATGTTTTTTCATTAAAATAGGCTATCAGCTTTTGGCAATTAGCTTTCCGCTTTTGCAAAAGGTTGAATATCTTTGTTAGGGATTTTTAAAATTAAATTTGCTGATAGCCAACAGCTCACTGCCGATGCCCAAAGCCCTGCAAAGATAAAACTATT
>JAYWHL010000185.1:0-3790 GCA_043777715.1 Cytophagaceae bacterium
ACTCGCAACGAAGCCCGTGGCATAGTGTCGGGCGTACATACCCCAACCTTTGACATCGACGAACAAGCCCTAGAAATTGGAGCGGGCCTTATGGCGTGGCTGGCCGTACAAGAACTCAAAATTACCTAACCTCAACTATTAAACATTCCGTAAATCCTTTGTTTACTCTGTGCCTTTGTGGTAAGTGGCTGTAAGCATTAAGCTGTGCTATCCGACACTCGGTATAGGCTTGATATACAAATAATTACGACATTAATATTTCAACCTAATTTTGTTCAAGTACTTAAAATCAATAGCCCTTTGCGATAAAGTAAATAACAATCCCTTTGTTTTCTTTGTGCCTTTGTGGTAAGTGGCTGTAAGCATTAAGCCATAGGTTATAGGCTTGATATACAAATAATTACGACATTAATATTACAACCTAATTTTGTTCAAGTACTTAAAATTACCTAACCTCAACTATCAAACATTCCGTAAATCCTTTGTTTTCTTTGTGCCTTTGTGGTAAGTGGCTGTAAGTAAGCAATAGGTTATAGGCTTGATATACAAATAATTACGATATTAATATTTCAACCTAATTTTGTTCAAGTACTTAAAATTACCTGACCTTAACTATCAGACATTCCGTAAATCCTTTGTTTTCTTTGTGCCTTTGTGGTAAGTGGCTGTAAGCATTAAGCCATAGGTTATAGGCTTGATATACAAATAATTACGACATTAATATTTCAACCTAATTTTGTTCAAGTACTTAAAATCAATAGCTCTTTGCGATAAAGTAAATAACAATACCTTTGTTTATTTTGTGCCTTTGTGGTAAAGAATAGTAAGTCCTTGGTAGTAAAATAACAATCCCTTTGTGGTTTATCCCTACCGTTACTGCTTTTTCTCTTTTTGGTCGTATTTGCTTAATTCCAAAAATCTGATTGGGTTTGTTATCTCAATAATATCACTCACGGCCTGTTTTTTGTTTGAGGCATTTTGGTAATATTCCTTAGCAATTTTATAGCCCACAAAATATCCCAAATCGGCTGGTTTGTTCTTTACGGTAGAATAATTATAAAGCCAATTGTCGGAGATTTCGTTACAAAGTTCATTCTTGAAATCCGCCCAAATTTGCTTTTCGTTCTTATCGCCATATTCGTTGGTTTTTTCATTTCCCGATACCAACTCGGCGATAAAATCGGCAGAGCCTTCTCGTAGCGTTCGGTACAACAACTCGCATTTTATACCGTTTGGGTCTATGTCCTTGGCCTGTTGGGTATGTACACATTCGTGGGCTACCAAAGTCTTGATTTTAGATTCCAAGGCTTCAACGCCTTCAAATACTTTGCGGTATTCATTTTCTTCAAATTCAGATAAATCCACTTGCTTGGTCGAGGTTGTGATTTCGGTGCCAATCAACACAAAGTCATTAGAAACCGTACCGCCCGTGTCCATAATGCCCATTGCAAAACAAACCTTGAAAGGTTTGAAATTAGGATAAATTTCTTTGAATTTCTGAAATACAGTTTCGATAATTTGCTCCGTATTTTTTACTTCAAACGTATTTTTTCGCAATGATTTATAAAATTTAGGGTATTTGGCTACCAATTTTACATATTTTTCGGACTGAAAATCCCTTACCCGAATAAAGTCTATGAGGCCGTCTGTGGCCCTGTCTAGGTACAATTGTTGGAATGATTTTACGCTATCAGCAAAAGTTTTAGCATATTTAAGATTATCAAAAGCCTCCCAAAAATGGTCTATGTCGATGGTCAAAACATTTTTTTGGTTTTCGCTGGCCAGTTCGTTTTTGATTTTTTGTCGCAATACTATTTCTGAATCCGAAAGACTCTTGACATAAACACTTGCCTTTCCTGTTTCGGTATTCTGAATATTATCGAATCGCTTAATGGTTAAAAAGAACACACCCGACACTTTGGGCGTATATTCAAACTTCTCGTAACCATCAATATCGTCAGGAATATCGCTTTCAAAAACCTGTAATTTGTTGGCATCACTCAGTACAATGTGGGCAGCTATGCCTTGCTGCAAAATCGAGAATTGATAAATGCCACCTTTAGCAAGCGTTAATTTGTAAACGTGGCTTTCTGTTTTGCTCAAAGTAATGTCTTTGTATTGCTTATTGAGGTCAAGGGTTTTGCTTGATTGGCCAAAAACAGAAAATGAAACCAAAAGAAAGAGGTAAAGGAAAGTTGATTTTGTCATAGTTGAAATAATTTAAGTGAGGCACAAAATTATTCAACAGAACAAGGGTTTTCGCCCAAAAGTAGGTGTTGGACGCCCAGAATCAGGATTTTGGACTCATCTCTTGAAAATATTCAGAAGGAGTTTTGTCGGTATGTTGTTTGAAAACTTGGTTAAAACTAGATTTCGAGTTAAACCCAGCATCTAAAGCAATACCCAGCAGTGATTTATGCTTTTGGGTGGGGTCGGCCATTTTTTTGATTACTTCGTTTACCCTAAAATGATTGACAAAATCATTGAAATTTTTGGCGTAATAAGTTGTAATCAAAAAAGAGATAAATTTTGTAGGAAGATTCAATTCGGTGGCTAGTTCGTTGATAGTCAGTTTTGGTCTGAGGTAGATAGATTTTTCGGTAAAGATTAAATCAAGGTTGGCCAATGCTGTTTTGTGGTCAAAATTGGAGAAAGCATTTTGGTTTTTGGAAAGAACCTCTTTCGGTATTTCAAAAAAATCGGGCTTGAAATAGGCCACATAACCCAATAAAAAAACAAAAGCCACCAACATGATTTCGATACTTTTATAATCCACTAAATAATAAGAAGCCGCCCAAACCATCAATAAAAGCCCCATTGACACCGAAATAAAAATCATTTTTTTGAAATAAGCATTCAGAAGTAGGTTATTATATTCGCTTAATTGTTGCTTGATTAACCATAATTTTCTCATGTAAAAAACAAGCAATAGGGTAGTGGCAAGCAAGGGAAGAATTTCGCTAAAAAATAACCAGTACTTGGACTTTATGACCGAAACAAATATTGTGTTTTCGAGTAATCGAAAGAATTTATAAAAAATTATTTGAACCAAAATGTCTAAAAAGGAAGGTAAAAATACCAGCAAGTGTTTCTTAGAAAACTTGAATTTTGTGTTTGTATTGGCTTCAAAAAACAACCAAAATGATGCAGGAATCAATAAATATGATTGTAAAATCCAAAAAGGAATCACATTTGTTGAGTTGTTATACTGCGAAGCACTTCCCCAAGAAAACAACAAAGAGATTGTTATCACAAAAACAACAATTCCAATCGCAACGTTTGATAATTTATTGGGTACTTTCTTGGTCATTAGCCCCAAAAACAAAAGCAATCCTTGTATAGCGGCCACAAGCAAAACCGTTTCGTTTATGTTATTCATGGCGTTTTGGGAGCAACGGGTTTCAGCGTTTTTTTTATTTGTAATTTATTCAAAACAAAACCTAAACCAACACAGGCAGAGTTTGTAAACCCTGCCTGTGTTCAATCGTTTATAGTTTTGATACTGCTTAATTTTGGTTGGCTTTGGCTCTTATGGCATCTAGTTTATCACAATTTTCTAGGCATTCGCCTTTGTTATCTACAATAAATTTATCGCCTTTTTCGTGGGTCAGTTGTAGCCTATCCACATCTATATATTCAATTAATGTAAAAGCACAAGGGATAATTTTGGCATTAAAACGGTTGATAATTCCCATCTGATTCTGGCCTTTTGCCACAATAGCTATGCCACCATTAAAAGCCATGGCTTGCGAATACTCAAAACCTATTTGCTGCTTGCCTTTGCGGTCTA
>JAYWHL010000186.1:0-3789 GCA_043777715.1 Cytophagaceae bacterium
CGAAGAGGGGCGTATTATAATTTTCTACAAAGGTTGTGCCTCTCCGAGGCAAAGTATCAGAAAGTAATCTACGATTAAAATAACTTATTAAACACTGTAATTAATGTCGTAATTATTTGTGTATCAAGCCAATACCGAGTGTGGGCCAGCACAGCCAATTGCCGATAATTATTTATCCCAATCGACCAGATTCAATCACAAAATTTCCAATTTCTTGTCCCCATAACTGATAGGTTAGGGCGGCAGGGTGTATGCCATCACTAAAAAAATCATGGATTGTATATTGCCCGCCAGCACGTTCGAGCCAGTCGCTAAAAACGATTGGTTTGTTCATGTATAACACATTCTGAAACTCTTGCGGAACATCTTTTATAACCCTAGCGTGTAGTTTTACAAGGCCGCCCAACACCCACTGCAACAAAAACGGGAATGCTGGAAACTGCCCCACTGGCGGTAGATTTACGATGATAATCAGGGCGTTAGGCTGTATGTTCTGAAGTTTTTTTATCAGAATTATCATATTTTTTCTGAAAGTAAGTGGGGCATTAAGCTCAAAAGTGTCGTTACCGCCCAAACCAATTACAACTAACTCAAAGGGCTTTGGCGGTATTAGATGCACTAATTGTTGGCCAACGGCTTTGGCCGAAAATCCACTTTTTGCCAACACTTGCCAATGTACCGTTTGATGATTATGCTCAAAAATTGTTTGAGCCAATGCCCCCGCTATGCCTTGATTGTGGCTTGTGATACCCACACCTGCCATTGTGCTTTCGCCCAAACAGAGGACATTTAGGGTGGGTTCGTTTTGGCCAATTTGGCCTGTAAGGTCGCTGGTGGCTTCGGGCAATTGTGGGATTTCTCTTTTAACTTTTTGGCCTAGATATATCAAAATAGGAGCAGAAGACAACACAAGGAGACTACCTAAAAAATAAATGAACTGTTCAATCATACGTTTTTTGTGGATTATCCCCTAAACTTTGCCAATTCTTCGTCAGACATAGCCGAGAGTACACTTATAGCGTGTTGATAACCAGCCTCATAAATTTT
Source organism: Cytophagaceae bacterium (assembly GCA_043777715.1). GTDB lineage: Bacteria > Bacteroidota > Bacteroidia > Cytophagales > Spirosomataceae > JAYWHL01. The sequence goes on from JAYWHL010000186.1 coordinate 1,048, forward strand.
TTCAAATGATTTTATTTGTAAAATTCCAAATTTCTTTACGTCAGGATTAAAACACAAGTCGGTACATTGTCTTGTGATAGAGTGCCTAGCCGTACTATATAAAACGGTGGTATTGAGCATGATAGACACCAACGAGGGTAACCTATATTTACGATTGCGTTTTGTTCTGAATTTATCTTTGAGCAACTCCCAAGGGTTGGGTATGAAATCTAAATTTAGATTATGTACTTTGTCGGCGGTTAAATCTATGCCTATTACCTTGCCAACGTTCATGGTGTTCATAATATCGGTTGGAAAATTATTGAACGTACCGCCATCTACCAACAAATCGCCGTTGTCAATCACAGGCGGAAACACCCCAGGAATAGACCCACTTGCCGTGGCAAATTTGAGAAGTTTGCCACGGGTATGTACCTGTTCGTGGGCTTTGCTGTAATTACACGATACTATAAAAAGCGGTAACCATGTGTCTTCTATCGAAATATCAGGGTGGGTTATGGCCTCAATACTTGATTTGATGCTTTCTCGTAGTTTTTTGCCTTTGAGCAACGACACCAACGGGAAAAAATTATAATCTTTAGAGGGGTTGATTGCTGCTCCTATTTTGGCTACTTCCTTGGCTTTTTCGGGGCTAATTCCAAACGATAAAATCATGGCCATCAAAGCTCCTGCACTAGTGCCGCCCAAAAAATCAATCGGAATTTCAAATTCTTGTAATGCCTTAAAAACGCCCAAATGAGCAAAACCCTTTGCTCCGCCACCTGCCAAAACTAGGCCATTGGCCGTGCCACACAGAATACGACCAAGTCGAGCGATGTCGGGCAGTAACTGCGGCCTGATGTGATAATGAGACGTAACCGTTGGGCGGTTTTTAAGCCAAACGTCGGTATGCCTCGGCGACTGTACGTGTTGGTCGTGCAAAAGTAAAAGCGTTTGTTTGGCTCCTGTCAGATGTTTTGTACCCAATAATTCATTTTCGGATACGCCAACAATGGGACTTTTGGAGGCATCGGCTATCAAAAACAACTCGTCGGATTGCCTCACACAACGCTGAGTCCATTGGCTAGGCTGGGCGTCTGCCACATAAATAATTATTTGATATTTATTTTCTTGTTGTTCTAACCAATGGCTTAATTTTCGATAATTTTCGCTATCATTTTTGTCGGTTTGGGCTATGTTTGGGCTACCATACAAGCTGTTAGCCCGTTGGCTGTCTAGCCACAAGATATTGGTTTTTGGAGATATGGCTTCAAACAAATTTGAGATAAACCCTTGTTTATCAATGTCTTCGGTAATGGGCAAGAGGCAGATATTTACAGGTTTTTTAATAACCTGCCTTGGGTTTTGAGATTGTTTTAGGCGATTGATGATAATCTTGGTTACATTCAACGAGATGAGTGGATACGCTTGAATAACCTGCTTAAAAACCTCTTTCGAGAGCCTCACCAAGGTACTATCTCTGATGGCTATAATGCTTGCACTTCGTTTTTCGTCTGTAAAAATTGCCATCTCGCCTACGGTTTCACCACGTATTATTTCGCCAATTACCTTTTGTTGCCCGTCTTCGCTTTCAATAACGGCCTTTAGGCGGCCACTTATCACAAAATACAGGCTGTCGCCCTCATCGTTTTGTTTGAACAATGTTTGCCCACTCAACACCTCAATCCATTGCATTTGTGGCTCAATCTGCTCCAGCATTTCGGTATTAAATTCTCCGAAAATTTGCGTTAAATTATTGATTAATAGTTCGTGTTGATAACTTAGTTTATTCATTTGGTAGTTTTTGAAATTAGGCATCAATAAAATGCAAAATACAATATTTGGAGCGTTTTTTTATGATTTAGAACAACTTAAACTTTCAAAAACACAAGTTTATACGAGTATATTACTATTAATCAAGTGTTTATGCGATAATTAAAATACTAAGAATTAACTAAAATTGACCACTAATATATTTTGTAAAAGCCTGATTTTTAGGCATATTTGTAGTAAAAACTTCGTCCAATATTATCTAAACTATGAAAAAAAGCCTTCTTATTGTTTTAACATTTGTTAGCCATTGGTGTTTTGCCCAAAATCCTGCCATTGATAGCCTCAAAAATTGGATAAACACACACCCAAACCAAGATAGCCTTCGGGTAGTAAACCTACATAAAATTTCTTATCGGCTTTCTGAAATTAATCCTTCCGAGGCTTGGACTTATGCTTTTGCAACTTATCGGTTAGCCCAAAAACTACAAAACTCAACAAGTATTGGCCTAAGTTATATCAATTATGCACTCCTAGAAAGTGCCAATAGCGACTTTGCCCAAAGCCACGAACATTATCTAATGGCCGTAAAATTATTTGAAAAATCGGGCTGGGAGCGAGGAATAGCTATTTCTTATAACAATATTGCTGATAATTATCTTAAACAAGGCCAATATACCAAGTGTATCGAATATACGCAATTGGCCATGATTATCAACCAAAAGATAGGCCAAAAACGGGGCGAAGTCATTAATATTGAGCAACTTTCTGCCGTTTACTTTGCAAAGAAAGAATACGCCAAGTCGCTAGAATATGCCCAAAAGGGGCTTTCGTTGTGTATGGACAAAAGTACTGATTTTCCAAAAGCCCAATTGTTGTTGGACTATGCCAAAGTGCAGGTGGCTATCAAAGATTATAAAAAGGCGTTTTACAGTTTTGAAGAGGTAATAACCCTTGGTAATGCCGAAAACGCCAAATTTATTTTATTGAATT
>JAYWHL010000187.1:0-3783 GCA_043777715.1 Cytophagaceae bacterium
TATTTTTTGATTTTTTACAAATTTAACACTGTAAATTCGCACCTACAACCTACTAGCATCCTCTTCCCTAAGTGTAGTCTCATCATGCTTACCTGATAATTAGTATCTTCCAAAATTTCGCTCTGAAGGGGTTTTTGTATAAATCCCATCAAACTTGAAAATTTGATGCTCAAAATTTTGAATAATAAGAAGTAATTTTGACCCCAAGTTTATATCTTCCAAAATCATTACCTCAAAAAACATGAAACCCCTATTTTTCTTTTTATTCAGTATTTTGTTAATGAGTGCTTGCCAGTCCGAAATTGCAATTGACAAAGATAAAGTTATAGCTGTTTTAGGAGAATATGGCAAGCAAAACCCTGAAAATGAGGTTATTATAAGCACTCAATTTGGAGATATTAACATTCGCCTTTATAACGAAACACCCCTGCACCGAGCCAGTTTTATTAGAAACATCAAATTGGGCTATTACACAAATCGTGATTTTTATAGAATCGTGAAAGGGGTGTGTTTGCAGGGTGGTAGCAAAACCGACCCCCAAGATTTTACAATTCCTGCCGAATTTAATCCTAACTTATTACACACACGGGGGGCATTGTCAATGGCTAGATACACCGAAAACAATCCTAAAAAGGAGTCATCGGCAACGGAGTTTTTTATTATAACGAAGGGAGTTTATTACAACGCCGAAGAATTGGCAAAGTATAGCCCAGAAAACAGAAAAAAGTACCTAGAAAAAGGCGGAGAAATGCTTTTTGACAACGATTATACTACCTTTGGCCAAGTAACAAAAGGCATAGAAATTGTAGAAAAACTAGCCAAAACCAATCTTTCAGACATAGAAACACCTAACAGACCGTTGCCTTTTTCTATCAAAGTTGTGTCGCAACAATAATAAAAACTAAAAAATTAAAGTCCTAGTATTTGCTCGGCAGTTAGGCCTGTGCTTTCTATAATATCTTTGATGGGTAGGTTCAATTTTAACATTTTTCTAGCAACCGTTTCAAAGGTTTTTTCGGCGGTACTCTGAATGGCTTTTTCAACGGCTCTTTTTGTGGCCAAAGCCCATCGCCCTCTATCGTCTTGTTCTCGCATTAACACATAATCATAAGCCTCAAGTTCTGCTTTTGTCCAATTGTGTTTATCAGCATCTTGATAGGCAAACCGCAACCCTTCGTCTTTTACACTTTCGGGAATTACATTTATATTTTCGGCATTTTTCAAGAAATAAACCCATTGCTCAATAATACTCGTGAGTTCGCTTTCTTTTTTATTAAATTTTGGTAATTCTATAAAATTGAATTCTATATCCTTTATGAAATTTTCGCCTGTTTCAATGTCTATAATTTTATGTCTGTTGATATAACTTGGGTTTTGAGTTATTTCAAAATCCATGATTCCAATAAAAAATATAGGATTTAGTTTTTCATAATCGTCTCCACGTTCTATTTGTGCAGCATAACTCTTTGAGGCATAATAAAGTACACGTTTGTCAAAACCGTTTACTTCGGCAACCTGCATTTCTACAATATAGGTTTTCTGATTTTGGTCTTTTGCTTTTATATCAACAATCGTAACTTTTCCGCCTCTAATATCAGGCAATTGATAAGGAGTAAGAATATCAACCGACACAATTTTCTTATCATTTTCGAGCAATAAAACGGCGTTCAGAAAAGAAATCAATACTTCTTTTCTGTTTTCATTGCCAAAAATTTTGCGAAATGCAATGTCGTTTTTTATATCTACAAATTTCATAATCAGATATTTAGTTAGCTATTGACAATTAGCTATTAGCTTGAAATACAAGAGATTACATATTAAATAATGTCGATTATTTTTTAACAAGGACATAAGTACAAATACAGAATAAACCACAAAGGAACAAAGAATACAAAGATTTGATATTTAGTTTTTTATGAATAATTTATGGCTTTTTGGTCATTGTTTTGTTTTGCCTAATTACTTGTATTCCCAAAACAAATTTAAGTAAATAAACTTACGCCCCAAAACTGGCCTGCGACTTCTCCACCATTCGCATAATAGACGATGAATTATTGAAGGTATGAATCTGGTCTAGTTCAATCCAGCAAATGGCCTTGGTTTCGTGGTTCTGTTGGATTTGGTCTGCCATATCGGCCTCAAACAAAAAACGAATGTCGTAATGTAAATGGGCAGGGTCGGATTTACGAGCAGGAATTTCGTGAATATCAATATCAAATATCTGATTATCAATCAGTTTCGCCACCAAACCTGTTTCTTCTTGGGCTTCTTTTGTGGCTACTATCGATATATCGGTTTCACCGTCAGCATGGCCACCAGGCTGAAACCAAGCGTCTAATTTACGATGATGAATAAGCAAAGCATGGGTTTTGGCATTGTTCAAAATCCAAGCCGAACCCGTAACGTGGCCAATGGCCAAGCTGCGTTCAAAACAATCGGGATATTGATTAACGAAAGCAATCGTCTGAAAACGCATTTCAATCTCTTGACTATCAGTAGGTTGATGATTTTCGAGTAATCGTAAAAGTTGGTTGCGGTGCATTGTTTTGAGATTAAATTGGCAAAAATTTCTACCAATTAACTACATTTGTTTTGAAATTCTAAACAAAAATATCACACCCGATGAAAAAATCATTCTTTACTGGTTTATTAGCCCTTGGCCTATTTTGCAGCACAAGCCTTTTGGCTCAAATCAGAACCCCACAGCCTTCGCCAGCGGCTGGCCTTAGCCAAACCGTGGGCATTACCGACATTACGCTGAAATATTCTCGCCCAAGCATGAAAGGCCGTGAGATTTTTGGTAAACTTTTGCCTTTTGATAAAATTTGGAGAACAGGGGCCAACCAAGCCACCAACATTGAGTTTTCGACTGATGCCATGATTGAAGGCCAGAAGTTGGCAGCGGGCAAATATTCTATTTTTAGTATGCCCAATGCTACTGAATTTACCGTAATTTTTAATAAAGATGCTGGGGCATCAGAACAAAATTATAGTCAAGAAAAAGATGCTTTGAGAATAAAGGTAAAACCAAGCGAATGTGCTGTTAATCAAAACTTTAGCTTTGATTTTTCTGACATTACCGATAGCTCCGCAGTATTGAGTTTTGCTTGGGAAAAAACAAAAGTTGCCATGAAAATAGAAGTAGCCACCACCGACCTCGCCATTGCGGGCATAGACAAAGTGGCCGAAGCAAACGCTGGACAAATGAACACAGGGGCCAACTATTTGTTGAACAAAGGCAAAAACCTAGACAAAGCCTTGGGCATGATAAACACCGCCGTTGGTGCAAAAGAAACCTTTAGGAATCTTTGGACAAAAGCTCAAATTTTGGCCAAAATGGGCAATTTTACAGAGGCTTTGCCTATCGCCAAAAAAGTAATGGATTTGGGCAATGCCGACACCACAGGAGGTTTTGGCTTTATGAAAGACGCCGTTCAGAAAGGTATCACAGACTATGCCTCTAAAATACCAATGCCTGTGGGTTTGCCAGGCAAGAAGAAGTAGGCAATAGGCTTTAGGCAATAGGCAATAGGCTTTGTGAAGCCTATTGCCTAAAGCGTTTTTCTATCTTTAATTCTATGAAAATTCCTCTTTTTATTTATAAAATCCTTCATTTTGAATATTGGCCACTAAAGGTTTTTTATTTGCCAATGATTCCCGTTTGGATATACCTTGGCCTCAAAACCCGTTCGCTTACTTTTTTTACAAATATCAATCCGCTCATGGAATTTAGTGGTATGTTTGGGGCAAGTAAACAGGGGATTTTGGAGCAAGTTTCGCCAC
>JAYWHL010000188.1:0-3778 GCA_043777715.1 Cytophagaceae bacterium
TCTAATTCTTCTTATTATGAAAAAAATTCTACTAACGCTCGTGCTTTTTTGTATTTCTCCGCTGCTTTATGCCTTTCCGCTTATTGTGCAATTACCCTCTGGGGCCACTCTTACGTTAGAGGTTGAGCCTGGCGACACGATTGAACAAGTAAAGACAAAGATTCAAGACAAAAGGGGTTTGAGTCCAGATTATCAAACGCTAAAATTTGGAACAACGATAATGCTAGATGGCCAAACGCTCAACGATTATGGCGTTTCGAGTAGTACTAACATCATTTCGTTGAGTATTATAATTTACGTAAAAGCCGATGGTACAGGTACGGGTACATCTTGGGCAACGGCCTATCCGAGTTTACAAACGGCTTTGGTTACCGCAGGAACAAACCCCGAAGCCCAAATATGGGTGGCCAACGGGACTTACAAAACCACCAGCACCACCGACCGCAACGTTTCTTTTAATATACCGTCGGGATTAAAGGTTTATGGCGGATTTGTAGGTAACGAAACTTTACTGTCCGAACGCCCCCCTATGCCCGCCGTTGGAGCGGGTGGGGCTTGTATTTTGAGTGGCGATATTGGTACAATAGGCACAAGTACCGACAATGCTTATCACGTGGTGGTAATAAACAGTACCAATGCCCAAACGGTTTTAGATGGCTTTACCATTACGGGTGGCAGGGCAGAGAACGGTGATTACCCCCAATTTAATGGTGGGGGTATTTTGGCATTAACTGATTATGCTATCAATGAAGCAACTTTAGCACATTGCAGTATTAGTAATAATTTTGCAGAATATGGCGGGGGGATTTACGCTAGTGCTGACCAACAAGATATGGCCTTAAATGTAACGAATTGCCTCATTACCAATAATAATTGTTTAACACAAGGAGGAGGAATTCGTATTGCAGCCATAAACGGAAGTAATACTAGTCAATATACTCAATGTATCATACAACAAAACGTATCGGATCAATTTGGTGGCGGGGTTTGTTCTCTTGGTATTCCGAAAATTTGTAAGCCTGAATTTAAACAATGTAAAATTACGGGAAATACGGCCTCAAGCAATAATGGTGGAGGTGTTTATAATTTCTCGGGTTCCCGCTCTCAAGGAACATCGCCCCTGTTTGAGAATTGTTTGATTGCCAACAATAGCGGCGGGGGAGTACGAAACGATGGAAAGCTAGCTCGTGATGATGATAGTGATGATGATATTATTAAATTTTGTACTCCTATTTTCAGAAATACCAGTATTGTGGGTAATAAGGGTACTGCTATCACCAATGACCTATCCAAGCCAGAATTAACCAATTGTATCGTTTGGGGTAATGAAGTAAATATCCCTGAATCAGATGTAAGTTCTATGATTACGATGAACAAAACGGTGATTCAAGGTTTGAATTTAGGTACGGGTATTTTTGCTGGAGCTACCGACCCCCTTTTTATGAGTGCCGTGGTTTATAGTGCTTCGCCAAGTATAGCTGGAGACTATACCCTTTTATCGTGTTCGGAGGCCATTAATGCTGGGCTTAATGGTAGTTTTAGTAATACAGATAAAGACTTAGCCCAAAATCAACGTATTAAGGCTAGTACCATAGACCTTGGCCCTTATGAATTTCAAGGTCAAGGTACTCAAGGCGTTTTTGCAGTGCCAGTTGTTAGAGCCAACACCACCTCGGTTTGTAGTGGTGGTGGGGTGTCGCTCACGGCCACAGGTTGTAGTGGTATAGTAGAGTGGAGTAATGGAAAAGAGGGTAATGTTCTCGTTATGAATGATTTATATGCTAATTTTACAATTTCGGCAAGGTGTTTGTTCTGCTCCCAAACCTCGGCCTTTAGCCCCGTACTTAGTATCAAGGTTTCTCCAAGTACTGTTAATCCTCCCGTAATTTTTGCCAACAAAACGGCTTACCTCGAAGGCGACAACGCCACACTTTCGTCTTTGGGTTGCCCAACCACGGTACTTTGGAACAACGGCATGAAGGCAGGAGCGTTTTTGTTACAAAATCTCAAAGTGGGAAGCTATTCGTTTACAGCCGTTTGCGAGGTGCTTGATGGTTGCACACGGTCGGGCAATAGCAATACGGTTACGATAGAGGTTTCGGCTAAGGTATTACCGCCCGTAATTTCGGCGAGTAAAAGCATGGCTTGTATCTTGGAAAGTATTAACCTCAAAGCCACAGGTTGTGAGGGTGGTATCATAAAATGGTCGAATGGTCAAAGTGGGCAAAGTGTTGTTTATCAGGTAATTGCAGATGCAACACTTACGGCTGTTTGCGAAAAAAATAGTCAAATTTCGGATAAATCGAATCCTATTTTTATTATTCCCAAACAAACACTGGGCATTGCGGCCTCCAGTACTACCATTTGCGAAGGCCAATCGGTGTCGTTATCATCAACGGGCTGTATGGGAATAACCTTTTGGAATATTGATAATAAGTTTAAGATGGGTAAAAGCGTGGAGGTGTGGCCAAGCCAAAGCACTATTATTTCGGCTACGTGCGATGTTACGGGCGAATGTGGTATTTCTACGGCTGTTCGCCAAGCGATTACCGTAAAAGAAGTCCCTTTTATTTCGCTTCAAGCCAATAGTCCTGTGCAAGTTGGGAATATTTTACAACTTAAAAGTAGGCCAGACGGCATGGTTTCGTATCGGTGGACAGGCCCAGCCAATTATAGTTCAATAGTCCAGAACCCTAGTTTGGGTAATATTACTAAAAGTAACATGGGTTTTTATAACCTAGTAACCAACAACGGAACTTGCAGTGCCTCGGCCGAGATTTTTGTGCAAGTATTGGGCAATAGCCGCCTAAGAAGTGCCGAAATTTTGAGCGATTTGAGCATGAACGTTTATCCAAATCCTGCAAATGATATTATCAATTTCACAGTAGTATTGGCAAGTCCATCGCCCCTAGAAATTGTATTGATAGATGCCACAGGGAGAAGGTTAAACGCTTGGCAATCAGCCGAAAGCAAGGCAATTCATCAACAAAAACTAGACATCAGTGCCGTGAAAGACGGCGTTTATTTTATCTTAGTAGAAAGCCAAACCGAAAAAGGCATCAAAAAAATTGTGAAAGCGAAGGAGTAGGGAGATTTGACAACTTTTTGAAAGTTACGGTATTTACGCAGATTCTTAAAGTACTTAAAATCAATTACTTAAAGACCTTTCAAGTTCCCCCTCTCTTTTGGAGAGGGGGCAGGGGGAGAGGCGAAAAAAGGCCATTTTTTGACTAAAATCTGCCTTTTTTGCCTCATCCGTGCGACGGTCGCCCAACCCTTCTCCAAAGGAGAAGGACTTTTAACCAAATCTGTGTATATACCCTAGTTTTTGAATTTGTCAAATCTAACCAAATTTACAAACACAAAAAAAGCGTACCGTGGTTTTAGAACCATGGCACGCTTTTTTACTTTTTTATCTTTTGCCAAATAATAACTTTCTATGGCGTATCAGCAATGCGTTTAAAGAATTCAAATTGAGATTTGGCTGATTTTTTCCAGTACGCTTTATCATGTTTTCCTGGTTGGCTAACGTAGGTTGCCTTTATTTTTAATTCATCACATTTCCTACGCAATTCATTATTCACAACATAAAAATCGTCTTCTGTGCCACAGTCAAACAAAATTTCTTTGTTAGCCTTTGCTATTTTTTCGATATTGCCTAGCACCGAAGCCCTAAACCAAATTTCAGAATTTTGACTCGGAAACCCCAACAGATTGGTTAGCCCGTATTTATCTCCCGAAAACTTCAAATCAAACAAGCCGCTCGTACTGCCCGCAG
>JAYWHL010000189.1:0-3759 GCA_043777715.1 Cytophagaceae bacterium
TATCAAAGCTGTGGCTTTTGCCAATTTTTTCTTTTCGGTGGCAAAGTAAATCCCAAAATGCCCTGTATCAATAAAAGGCGTAAAAGAGGCATCGACAGAATAAACCAATCCATGTTTTTCCCTGACCGAAAGGTTGAGCCGAGAGTTCATGCCAAAGCCCCCCAAAAGGTTACAAAGCATAAAAAAAGGAAGGCGTTTATCGTCTATCAAACTATAGGCTTGGCAACCAATGGCAGCATGGGCTTGGGTAATAGGCCGCTTGATGGTTTGGTTTTGGGGCGTATAAAGCCCAGGGGTAAGGCGTTTAGTATCAGACGATTGGGCTGGAATTTCTGAAAGATATTTGGTAGCCCACAACTGGATTTTTTTGAACGAAATATTCCCAATACTAGAAACGATGATTTTGCTGGTATCTAAATTTTGAGCGATAAAGCCCTTCAAATCATCTCTTTTGAACGACTGAACACTCTCTTGCGTCCCCAAAATATTATAGCCAAGAGAATGATTTTTGAATAATATGGCATCAAAATCATCTTGAAGGGCATCGTCGGGCGAGTCGTAATACATGGCCATTTCTTCCAAAATCACACTTTTCTCTTTTTCGATATGCTTTTCTGGAAAAGTTGAGTTAAACGTAATGTCCACCAATAGTTCAAGGGCAGTTTCGAGGTGTTCTTTCAAAACCGAAGCATAAAAACACACTTTTTCCTTGGTGGTATAGGCGTTTAGCTCGCCCCCGAAGGCTTCCAATCTATTTAAAATATGAAAAGCATTCCGCTTTTTTGTACCTTTAAAAGCCAAATGTTCCCAAAAATGAGCCAGTCCTTGCTGGTGCGGGTGTTCGTCTCTTGAACCCATGTCTAGCATAATACCCACGTGGGCAATTTGCGTATGAGTAACTTGTTTATGAACAACCCTAATGCCGTTTGGCAGTGTAAATAATTGATATTCTTCCATCGTGATACAAAATTAACCATTCTTGGCATTATGAGTATCATAAACCACAAATACCTTGAAAAGGATTTTATTAATTCAGACCGCTTTTATTGGTGATGCAATTTTGGCAACAGCTTTGCTCGAAAAACTGCATTTCAATTTCCCGACAACAGAGATTGATTTTTTGGTAAGAAAAGGAAACGAAAGCCTTTTTATTGGCCACCCGTTTTTGAATAAAGTGTTGATTTGGGATAAAAAAAATAAATATTCGTCATTGTGGGAAAATCTTAAACAAATCAGAGAAAATAAATACGATAAGGCTATCAATCTGCAACGGTTTGGGGCAACGGGTTTGCTAACGGCACTGTCGGGGGCAAGGCAAAAAATTGGTTTTGATAAAAATCCGTTTTCGTTTTTGTTCAATAAAAAAATCGAACATATCATTGGAGACCATACCCACGAAATAGAGCGAAATACGAAGCTAATCTCTTGGTTTACAGACGATAACATCTTTAAACCCAAACTTTACCCAATCATTCCTAAGGATTCAAAAACACCTTTCCCTTACGTTACCATAGCCCCAACGTCGGTTTGGTTTACAAAACAATTTCCCGAAAGTAGGTGGATAGAATTAATGAAAGTTTTATCCAAAAATTATAAAATTTATTTGCTGGGTGCAAAAAGTGATGCCGAAGTTTGTGAAAGAATGATTGGCGAGGTAATGAAAGAAAACGCTTTTTTGGCTTCTCATTTAATAAATTTAGCAGGAAAAGTATCGCTCTTAGAATCAGCCGCTTTGATGCAAAACGCCAAAATGAACTACGTAAACGATTCGGCACCAATGCACCTTTGTAGTGCCGTAAATGCTCCAGTTACAGCCATTTTTTGTTCTACAATCCCTGCTTTTGGCTTTGGCCCTTTGTCTGACGTTTCAATCATTGTTGAAATCAAAGAAAAACTAGGCTGCCGCCCCTGCGGTTTGCATGGCAAAAAGGCTTGCCCCGAAGGGCATTTTAAGTGCGGTTTTGGTATAGAAATTACTGATTTTACAAGTTTTTGACCTATCTCAAGTGAGGATAAAATTAGCTTAAAGCAAAGTGGTTCTTCTATGACTAATACGGGATTAAAAAAAGCCACGAAGGCACGAAGTCTCCAAGTTATTGAAATTGAGTACTTTAGCTTCTTGGTGTCTTTGAGACTTGGTGGTTCAAAATGAATTTCCATACAAATTATAATTGAAGCAAAAAAGTTAAACAGCCAATAAACCCAGTGTTTGCAGATGTTGCCAAATATGCGTGAGGTCGGTTATCCAAAGGTTTTCTTTGAGAGGATAATCCCCAGCCGACGGTGTAAGTATAAAATTATGTTTAGTATTCAAATCGCTGATTGACAGGGTGTTACCTCGACTAATTTTGGGACTATTCGATAGTTTTATTTCGATACTCACCAAAGGTTCGATGCCTTTTACCAACACTAAATCTATTTCAGAACCATCGGCGGTACGGTAAAAATAAGGCGAAACACTGTCGTTGAGCGAAGCAATAATTTGTTGTATAGCATAGCCTTCAAACGAATTGCGAATTGCTTCGAAACCTGTCTTTTGAGCATCGTTTTAATATTTAATGCCGTAAATTTAAAATGAAAATATAAAATTACGGTATTAAATATGAGATATTACAAAAATCGTCCGATTTTTACCACCAACCATTTTCATAAACAGCGAATCTTTGCATCATCAATTCAATATTAAATATTTAAGATTATGCAACGCAGAAAATTCTTAACAACAACATTTGCAACAGCCACTGTGGCAGCATCAACAACTTCGATTGTTGCCCAAACAACAACAAAGCCTTTTATAGTAAAAAAAGGCGAAGCCCGCTCAGGGATTCACACGCCCTATCGAGGTATCAACCCCAACGATGTGAAGATTTCGGGCAAAGATACCAACGGACAATTGGCTGTTTTTGACTATATTGGCAACGAAAAAGCAGGCGTAAGTTTGCACGTTCATCACGAACAAGACGAAATTTTTAACATCATCGAAGGGGAATACTTGTTTGAAGTAGGTGGCGAAAAAATAAAAGCAAGCGAAGGCGATACCGTATTTGCCCCACGCAAAGTACCGCATACTTGGGTGCAGCTTTCTGAAAAAGGAAGAATAATTTATAGTGTTCAGCCCGCAGGCAAAATGGAAGAATTTTTTGTGGCAATGAGTGAGTTAAAAGGTCCACCCACCGCAGCACAAATGAAGGCAATGGAAGAAGCCCACGGAATGTCGTCTTTGGGGCCAGGATTAAGCATAAAATAAACCAATGGAAGGAATCTATGATTATCGGCTGCCTCACCCAGCCTTGCGTGAATACGTGAGGCTGTTCCAGATTGTGGGTTGCACTTTTCCAAGTTCGATAATAGACTTGCCTGTAAAAGCCTATTGGCCAAGAGCCGAAAACTGCTTGTCGTTTTTTCCGAAAGACCCCGAAATAATTGAATATGGCTTTGATGGAAAATTGCAAAAAAGCCCCGTGTCAAGATTTTATGGGCAGCATAACATGGCCACAAGCAGGTATGCTGGGCGAGATTTGTTGGTCTTTCAGGTACAATTTCAGCCTGGGGCATTGGCACGGCTTACGGGTTTGTCGTTGAACGAATTGAGCAATACTTTCGTAGATGCCGAAGCCGTTTTTTCAAACGAAATCAGGGCAGTCAATGAGCGGTTGAGCTACACCAAGCATTATACAGAGATGGTGCCGATTGTCGAAGATTTTATGTTTTACCTCATCGGGCGGCAGTCGGGCAGCCGTTACAAAAACAATTATTTAC
>JAYWHL010000190.1:0-3756 GCA_043777715.1 Cytophagaceae bacterium
CGCTTTACCTTTACCCGCCCAAAGGCTTTGATGTCTATTTTGTTTACAATGTTTTTGCGTTCTAAAACAATAGTCCAAACGCCTAAAAAATCGCCTGACTTTCTATCATAAAAACTATCCATTTTTTTACCCTTGATTTTCTTAAAAGGGCTTTCCAACACAATAGGACTAGTAAAAACCACCCGTGTGCCGCCGTCTAGTTTTTGTAGGTTATCTTCTTGAGGTAGTTTTTGGCTGGCATTATAGGCATAAGCATCTAACAATTCTTTTATTTTGGGGAGTATTTTGGTGCTATTGGTATCGCTCAATTGTAAGAGGGAAATCGTAACCAAATTTGCCTTGGCCAAGGAATCTACAAAGGCAGGATTGCTCAAACTTTTGTATAAATCTTTGTTTAAATCGGCCTTTATTTTTTGACCAAAATCGTTGGCCAAAGCCAATACCTGCGAAGGCGAAACGTGTTTTATTTGGCGGCTTCGTATTTCATTAGCCATTTTTGAAGTATCAACTCGCTGAAAATCACAGGCAAAAAGCCCAATTACAATCAGAACAAAAAGAAATAATAAAGAAAAACGATGAATCATAATATAATGATGAGTGATGAACGATGAGTAACAAAGCCAAGTAACTAGTAAACTTAGTTGGATTAACACAAAGATAAACGCTAATCAGCCAAGTTGAGATTTCTTGAACAATAGAATACCAAGATTGCCAGTTTACAAAACAATCTAGGCTAATAATTCACTATCTTTGTGTATTAGTTTCAACCAAATTTAGAATAAATTGACACTCATTAAATCAATATCAGGCATTAGAGGTACGATTGGAGGCAAAAGCGGCGATGCCCTTACCCCCATCGACATCGTTAAGTTTACCTCGGCCTTTGGTACATTAATTGCCAGAAATAGTACTGAAAACAAAAAAATTGTGATAGGCCGAGATGCTCGTTTGTCGGGGCCGATGGTTACGAGTATTGTGGCGGGTACACTGCAAGGATTAGGTTTTGACGTCATAGACCTTGGCCTTTCAACAACCCCAACCGTAGAAATTGCCGTTCCAGCCGAAGGAGCTTTGGGCGGAATTATCCTTACGGCCAGCCATAATCCTATTCAGTGGAATGCCCTCAAATTATTGAACCATAAAGGCGAGTTTATATCGGCTGCCGAAGGCGAAGAAATATTACAAATTGCCGAAGACGAAGCCTTTGAATTTGCTGATGTAAAAAAACTAGGCACCTACACCCAAAACGATACCTATACCCAAAAGCATATCGAGCAAATTTTAGCCTTGCCTTTGGTGGACGTAGCCGCCATAAAAGCCAAAAATTTCAGAATTGCCATTGATGCCGTTAATTCATCGGGCGGAATCGTTATACCCTTGCTTTTAGAAGCCCTTGGTGTTGAGCAAATTACAAAAATTAACTGCGAACCAACGGGACATTTTGCACATAATCCCGAACCTTTGCCCGAAAACCTAACCGAAATTTGTCGTGAACTAGAAAAAGGAGGTTTTGACTTAGGCATCGTAGTGGACCCCGATGTGGACAGACTAGCTTTTGTTTGTGAAAATGGCGAAGTTTTTGGCGAAGAATATACCCTCGTGGCCGTGGCCGACTATATCCTAAAAAATAGTCCCGCAGGTGGCAATACGGTTTCTAACCTTTCATCAACAGTGGCCTTGAGAGACGTTACTCAAAAATATGGCGGCACACACACTGCCGCAGCCGTTGGCGAGGTAAACGTGGTAACAAAAATGAAAGAAGTAAACGCCCTGATTGGTGGCGAAGGCAACGGCGGTATTATCTACCCCGAACTACACTACGGCCGTGATGCCCTTGTGGGTATTGCCCTGTTTTTGAGTCATTTAGCAAAATTTGGCAAGTCCGTTTCTATCCTTAGGCATAGCTACCCGAGTTATTTTATCTCAAAAAATAAGATAGAACTTACCCCCGAAATTAATGTAGATGAGGTTTTGGAGCAAATTCAGAAAAAATATGCCAAAAATCCTATCAATACCATAGATGGTGTAAAAATAGAATTTGGCCAAGAGTGGGTTCACCTCCGCAAGTCCAACACCGAGCCAATTATCAGGATATATTCGGAGTCGGATTTTAAGGCAAAGGCAGATAATTTGGCCAACAAAATCATTACCGACATCAAAGAAGTTATTGCTGAAAGTAGGTAGGCGTTAAGAAACTGTTTAAATAAAAGAAGCCTTCGCTTTGAGCGAAGGCTTCCCTTATAAATTGAAACGAATAGTTGAAATTTTACCCTAGCCAATGTACAAATACATTCTCCAACCCATTCTTTTTTGTTTCGACGCCGAAAAAGTGCATTATTTCGTTTTTGACCTCATTCGGTTTTTGTTTAAAATTCCTTTTGTTCCGTCAATTTTTAGGAAAATTTATAGCGTAAATAATCCTAGTTTAGAGCGAAAAGTATTTGGGCTAACCTTCAAAAACCCCGTGGGCTTGGCCGCTGGATTCGATAAAAATGCCCTCCTTACCGACCAACTGGCCGACATGGGTTTTGGTTTTGTAGAAATTGGAACGCTAACGCCCAAAGCCCAAGCTGGCAACGACAAACCCCGATTGTTTAGGCTCAAACCCGACCAAGCCCTCATCAATCGCATGGGATTTAATAATGACGGTGTGCTGGCCGCTACCAAGAGGCTCAAAAAACGAAAGTCTGATATGCTGATTGGTGGGAATATTGGCAAAAACAAACTCACTCCCAACCAAGACGCCGCCCAAGATTATCTGATATGCTTTGAGGAATTATTTGATGTGGTAGATTATTTTGTAGTAAATGTTAGTTCGCCCAATACGCCCAATCTTAGGGATTTACAAGAAAAAAAACCCCTTACAGCCTTACTCAATAGTATTCAAGAAGCCAATCTTCGCAAGATTAGCCCCAAACCAATCTTATTAAAAATCGCCCCTGACTTGACCAATAGTCAGCTAGACGATATTATTGAGATTGTTGCCACTACCAAAATTGCAGGAGTAATAGCCACCAATACGACCATCGACAAAACAGGTTTGCAAAGTCCCCAACACCTAGCCAACCAAACGGGCGGTTTGAGTGGCCAACCCGTTAAAAATCGTTCTACGGAAGTGATTAGGTATTTGTCAGAAAAATCAAATAAAGCATTTCCTATTATTGGTGTTGGGGGCATTGCCAACGCCCAAGATGCCCTAGAAAAACTAGAAGCGGGGGCATCTCTTATTCAAATTTACACAGGGTTTATTTATGAAGGACCAGGCATTGCCAAAGAAGTTTGCGAAGGTTTACTCAAAAAACAATAGTTTGTTGGATAAGTAGCCCCACCTAATCCTCGCCAGTAGGGAGGACTTACAAACTGCACGTTATCAGGCATTTATAAAAAAGGATAATAGGAATTGTTTTGTCTGGACTACTTACCAAGATTGAAGTAAATTTTTGACATAAGAAAAATACCCTTAGTAGCTATCAAAAAAAATCGATATTTTAAAACATAATTCTCTGTATTTCAAGCCAATAGCTTACGGCCAGTTGCCAAAAGCTACTTTATCAAATTAATCACACATTATCATGATTCTTGCCATTGGTAGCGACCACGCTGGATTTAATTACAAACAACCCATTTTAGATTTTTTGGAGTCTTTGGGACACCAAGTAAATGATTTTGGAACTTATACCAACGACTCGGTAGATTATCCCGACTTTGCACACCCCGTGGCATTGGCCGTAGAAAACGCCCAAGCCGAGTTTGGAA
>JAYWHL010000191.1:0-3749 GCA_043777715.1 Cytophagaceae bacterium
CCACACTTGTAAACGAGCCTAGAATGTCGTATTCGAGGTGAGTACCTTCTTCAAAATCATCAAAAACGCCTGTTATTTCTAGGTCAAATCTATTGTCTATGTTAAGGGTTTTGCCAACGGGGTTTTGGTCGCCAAAATATTTTTGAGCAATCGAACGCCGAATTATAGCCGTTTTGGGGCGTGCCAAGGCTGTTTTTATATTGCCTTGGCTCAACCTAAAATCGAAAAGTTCGAGGATAGAGGCATCTGCAAAAAAGAGATGTTTTTCGGTAAAGTGTTTTTGGCCTGCCGACACAAAAGCCAGGCTACCAAAATTATGATGTAAAATCCGAACGGTTTGTTTGATTTCGGGCAAACTGGCTTTCAGATACGGGGCAACTTTATTGGGCGAATTGGCCCATTTTTCAAAATTCTTATTGTCAAAACTTACATTGAGGCATACTTGATAAATATTATCAAAGTTTTTGTGGAAGGTGTCAAACGACAATTCTTTCTTTAAAAACAAGACCGTAGCCATAACCGAAGCCAAGCCAATAGCCAACCCTCCGATGTTAATAAACGAATAAACCTTGTTGTTCAGAAGGTTTCTAAAGGCGATTTTGAGGTAGTTTTGTAGCATTTTGTTTTTTGGTTATCTTTGTTAAAAAACACTATAAAATCATGGAAACAGCATCTTTTGATTTAATCGAAGAATTTCAAACCGAAGATATTATGTCAGTAAATCATTCTAAAATTATCCATCGTTTGAGCGTTGCCCTTGATAAATATGCGAGTGAGTACGAGATTCTTCCTGAACTGGAACTTGAACTCTCTGCTGGAAAATGTAAGCCCGATATTTGTGTTTATCAAAATCTTCCTGACGACTGGGAAAATGATATTATTTTTTATTCAAAACCTCCCATCATTGCTATTGAGATTCAATCGCCCAAACAAGCTACTACCGAATTGACCGATAAAATGAACTTGATATACTTTCCATCGGGAGTGCAATCAGTTTGGATTATCGTACCTGTGTTGCAATTAGTTACCATTCGCACAAATGAGGGCAAAAAATTTGTTTTTACTGATGGCATCATCAAAGACCCCGTAACTGGAGTTGAGATTTTGTTTGCCCAAATTTTTAAATAATTGTCCTACTCCGTCTTTAAACTCTTTATGGGGTTCATCAATGCCGCTTTGATGGCTTGGTAGCTTACGGTAAGCATAGCAATAAACACGGCCGCAAGCCCTGCCAGTACAAAAACCCACCATTCCATAGCAATACGATAGGCAAAATCTTGTAGCCAGCTATTCATAAAATAGTAGGCAATAGGACTAGAAATAACAATGGCTATGACCACTAATTTGAGTAAATCTTTTGATAATAAGGTAGTTATACTAGCCACACTTGCCCCCAGTACTTTCCGAATACCGATTTCTTTACTCCGTTGTTCGGCCATAAAAGTAATAAGGCCAAACAATCCCAAACAGGCTACCAAAATAGTAAGCAAGGCAAACACAAGGGCTATTTTGCCAACTCTTTGTTCGGTTTTATAGACCGAATCAAAACTTTCGTCCATAAAAGTATAGCTAAAGGGTTGCCCAGGGGCCATAATATGCCATTTGGCTTCTATATTTTTGATGGTATTGGCCATATCGCTTTTGGCATCTAGCCTAAACGATACATTGCCACGGTTTGGGTTTAAGAAAAGACACAAAGCCCCGATATTGCTTTTGAGCGACTCAAAATGAAAGTCTTTTACTACGCCAATCACTTGATACGTTTCTATTTTACGGGTGCGGTCGTTTTGCATTTTATACCGTGATACGTCTTTATTAATGGGGTTTTTGAATCCAAATAATTTCACGGCGGCCTCGTTTAGTATCACTCCTGAAGAGTCTGTTCTAAAATCCTTAGAAAAATTTCTGCCCTTTGCTATCTCCATGCCAAAGGTTTTGAGATAGTCATAATCAATATCCCATTGGCCAGACTGCACGCCTTTGTCCATATCAAGATTGCCTTCTGGCCACATTGCTCCCTCGTTACGGTTGGAGGGCGTAGGTAAAAAACCCGATAGTGAGCCGTTTTCTACACCTTTTAGTTTTAATATTTCTTCTTTGAAGGCGGTTGCTTTTTTGTCAAGGGCATAGGCATCGTTTATGATAAGCACTTGGTTTTTGTTAAAGCCAAGGTTTTTTTGTTGGATAAAATTAATCTGACGATACACCATTATTGTGCTGATAATCAATACAATAGAAGTTACAAACTGAAAAACAACAAGGCTATTACGACCCAAACTTTTTGGATTTTGATGGCTTTTGAGAGCTGTTAGGGGTTTGAACGACGACAAAAATAAAGCGGGATAGCTACCAGCCACAAAGCCCAGAAACAAAGGCGAAAGGGCGAGGACAATTAAAAATTTTCCTTGTAATAGCCTAAGAATACTGATGTTTTTACCCGTAAGGTCATTGAAAAAAGGCATGGCTAAATCTATAATAACCAAGGCCAACACCAAGGCAAAAACGGATAGCAACACACATTCGGCAAAAAATTGTATCATTAACTGAAACCGACCCGTACCAAGTACTTTTCTGATGCCTACTTCCTTGGCTCTTTTTGATGAACGTGCGGTACTTAGGTTCATAAAATTGATACAAGCAATCAATAAAATAAACATAGCCACTACCGAAAATATATACACATACCGAATGTCGCCTTTGGTACCTAGTTCGTTACTGTATCTTGATTTTAGGTGAATGTCCAACAACGGAATCATACTTATTTTGTAGTAAGAACCCGATTTTTCAAATTCTTTTATCGTAGAGCCAGTCATTTTATACAATTCGGCAGCTACGTTTTTTTGAATAATCTGATTAAAATATCCCTCAAAATCTTTTGGATTGGCATCGGGTCTTAGCAACAAAAATGTCTGAAAATTATTAGATAAATACGACCCACCTTCGTTTTTAAGGCTGTTTAATGACATCAAAAAATCGACTTTAATGTACGAGTTGTTGGGAATATCTTGCATAATGGCCGTAATACGATAATCGCTTTTGTTGTCTAGTGTGAGCGTTTGTCCAATTGGGTTTTGGGTTTTAAAATACCGCTTGGCCGCCGACTGGCTAATAACCATCGTTTGAGGTTCTTTCAAAGCCGTTTTGGTATTCCCTACCAATAAAGGAAAAGTAAATACATCAAAAATAGTAGAATCGGCAAAGAGCATTTTGGTTTCTCGAAGGTTGTTGGTCTCGTTCGTTTTTTTGACCAAATACGCCCCAGCATCAAGCAAACGTACATAGTTTTCTAGGCTTGGATAGTCTTTTTTGAGAACAGGCCCAAAAAGGTCGGAGCTTTGACCCGAAAACATTTCGGTTCCGCCAAACTTTACTTCGGTATTAAGTCTATAAATTCTATTGGCTTTTTGGTTGAATTGGTCATAGGCAAGTTCGTCTGCAACAAAAAGCATAATAAGTAAGCAAGCCGCCAACCCCACGGCCAGCCCACCGATGTTAATAAACGAGTAAACCTTATTTCTTAACAGGTTTCTAAAGGCGATTTTGAGGTAGTTGCGTAGCATTTTGTTTTTTGGTTATATTTGTGAAAAACATCAAATAAATCATGTACTATCCCGATACAGTTTTAGAAATGGGTATTAATGCACCAAAAGCACATCAGCGAATTATTAGTAAATTGACCGCCAGTTTGGGTCATTTATTTTACCATCAACACGCAATATCGCTTGAGCCGCTGCCCGAAACTCAAATCG
>JAYWHL010000192.1:0-3748 GCA_043777715.1 Cytophagaceae bacterium
TAACTTTGGGATAATCCCAGGGTTTCGGCACGAGGAGGATTGAGCGAATTTCCATTTTGATCAAGATATTCAACTTCATACCGCACCGTACCTTGGGCAAAACCAATGGGCGTCCAGTTGAGATTAGACCCATTTTCGCTCAAAAACACACTACAAATTGGCTTTGAAGGCTCGGCTTCTCGGTCGCATTGGTCGGTATAACTCACTCTGTAACAGTAGCTTTGGCTGGAGGGCGAGGCGGTGGGGTCGTCGAAGCGGTTGGTAAGCGATGTTCCCACTTTTTTGAAAGCCCCGTTGGCTTGGTCGGCACGTTCGATAAAATAGTTTTTAACACTAAATGTTTCGGGTGTCCAAATCACGAGCATTTTACCATTTTCTACGGTTGGATACGCATTTTTTATCGCCACCAAAGGCTTGGTATTGTTACCTTTAATGCGTACTTCTTCCGAAATAAATTTCATCCCTGCCAAATCCACAATCATCTGATAGCCGTATTCTTCGCCACAAGTAACGTTGGGGTCTATCAATTGTTGAGTGGCAATATTTGAAATGGTTTTGAGGGGCGAGCTATTTTTGATAAGATTATACTGCACAAAATTACCAGCCACAGGGTATTTGCCCCAACTAATTTGATTTTCGCCATCTTTTGGAGTGGCCGTAAAGGGAATATTACAAATCTCGGGCGAATCGTTGGTTTTTTCGCAAACATCAGCAACCCTCACTCTGAAACAATTGGTATTTTGGGTACTAAAATTTACCAAAATCTTGTTGGTGGCAGCACTAGGGCCAGTTCCATCATCAAAGATAGCGGGACTTATTGATTCATAATTTCCTCCTACTTTTTGCAAAACCTCTGTTTTCACGCCCGTGTTGCTATTAAAATTAAGAGTCAATTTACCGCCTTTGGCCTCTAAACTACTAATTTGGGGCGTTGGTAGCGGAGTATAGGGCGGCAGGTTGGTTAAGTTGGTACGTTCACCACCACAAGCCGTGTAGATTCCTGTAATGGTTATGTTGTTGTTGGCACGGGCGGCGTAGGTATATTTTATGGGGCTATTGGCCTGTTTATAAGCAACTTGGTTGCCGTCGCCCCAGCTAATGAGATAGTCTTCGTATATATTGGCAGGATTTGCGGGTAGGGTAAGCCTAACATCATTGGGCCCACAAAGCATGGCAGTTGCCACGGGT
This sequence comes from Cytophagaceae bacterium, assembly GCA_043777715.1. Classification (GTDB taxonomy): domain Bacteria; phylum Bacteroidota; class Bacteroidia; order Cytophagales; family Spirosomataceae; genus JAYWHL01. Next base: position 1,189 of record JAYWHL010000192.1, read on the forward strand.
TTTGGCGTTTCGAGAACCTCTATTTCTTTGGCCGCAAACGATGCCGTGCCGTTGCTACCCAACTGAATAATACAATATTTGCCAGGCTTAGAATAAGTATAAAGGGCTTTTTCTGGTAAAATTGTTTTTTTATAGATAGAATATAGCGTTGTATCTTTGTAGTCTGTACCAAGTTTATAATCGTAGATATAGCCCGTTACAGTAGCCCCAGCAGCAACCGTTGATTTTATCTTTGGAGAATAAGGTACACAGCCTTGCTGAAAAACATTAAAACTACCATTGGCATCGGCAGCGTTTTTGGTGGGGCATACCTGTCCAAAGAGAACAGACGAACACAATACAAAAAAAGTTAATAGGAAGAAGTGTTTCATAATTCGCAAAATTTAGCTAATAATCAAACGAAATACGAAAAGGTTTAGGGTATCAAGTCCTTAAAATTTGTTTGATTGACTGTAAATTTATCAAAAATTAAGCTAGAATGCTTCAAAATGGATTAAAAGTAATTGCCAAAACTATCATTCAACAAAAATGCAAGAAATCAGATTAGACAAAATAGAAGAAGCCATTGCCGATATTGCCGCAGGTAAAATCATAATTGTGGTTGATGACGAAGACCGAGAAAACGAAGGCGATATGATTTGTGCTTCTGATTGTGCCACGCCCGAACTCATTAATTTTATGACCAAAGAGGCACGGGGGCTAATTTGTGTGTCGCTTACCGAAGAGCGTTGTAACGACCTAAACCTCAACATGATGGTTGGCCAAAACACCGCCACCCACGAAACCGCCTTTACCGTTTCGGTAGATTTATTAGGAGATGGCTGCACCACGGGCATCTCGGCCTCGGACCGTTCCAAGACCATCAAAGCCCTCGTAAACCCCAACACAAAACCCGAAGATTTGGGCAGGCCTGGGCATATTTTTCCGCTCAAAGCCAAAAAAGAGGGTGTCCTTAGGCGAACTGGCCATACCGAAGCCTCGATGGATTTTGCAAAATTGGCAGGTTTTGAGGCATCGGGTACATTGGTCGAAGTTTTGAGCCAAGACGGCACCATGGCTCGCCTTCCCGAACTGCGTGAAATTGCTGATAAATTTGACATGAAACTGGTGTCTATCAAAGACTTAGTGCAATATCGATTGCAGTCCGAAAGCCTCATAAAACGTGAAATCGGCATTGACCTACCCACAGAATGGGGCCATTTCGATTTGATTGCTTACAAACAAATCTCAACGGGCGACACCCACCTTGCCCTCATAAAAGGCACGTGGCAAGCCGATGAAGCCATCATGGTGCGGGTACATAGCTCTTGTGTAACGGGCGATATTTTTGGCTCTTGCCGTTGCGACTGCGGCGACCAACTCCACCAAGCAATGGAAATGATAGAAAAAGAAGGAAAAGGCGTGGTGCTGTATATGTTTCAAGAAGGCAGGGGCATTGGCTTGATAAACAAACTAAAAGCCTACAAACTACAAGAAATGGGCAGAGACACCGTAGAAGCTAATTTAGAATTAGGCTTTAAGATGGACGAGCGAGATTATGGCGTTGGGGCCCAGATTCTAAGAGATTTAGGAATTGCCAAAATAAAACTGATTTCTAATAACCCAAAAAAACGAGCCGCTTTGTTTGGCTATGGCCTAGAAATAATACAAACCATACCTATCGAAATAGACGCTAATCCCCACAATCAAAAATATTTACAAACCAAAAGAGACAAAATGGGGCATACCATTATGAAAGGCTAGGAGGCGGTTGCTGATGTTCAAAGAAACCGACAGCATTGAAAAAATACTAAATTTGTACAATGATAGATGTTGATGACAAAATATTAGAAAACTATACTTACATCGACCTTTTTGCTGGGATAGGTGGGTTTCATTTGGCATTGTCCGCTTATGGTGCGAAATGTGTGTTTGCTTCGGAATGGGACAAGTATGCAGCCGAAACATATCAACAAAATTTTAAGATAAAGCCTAGTGGCGACATAACTAAAATTAGCGAAAATGAAATCCCAAAACACGATATTTTATGTGGCGGATTTCCCTGTCAAGCCTTTTCTATTTCTGGAAAACAAAAAGGCTTTGAAGACATCAGAGGAACATTGTTTTTTGATATAGCAAGAATTGTTGAAAAGCATTCGCCAAAGGTTTTGTTTTTAGAAAACGTAAAAAATTTAGCCAAACACGATGAAGGAAAAACATTCACAACTATTTTGAAAACCCTTGAAAGTCTAAATTATACCGTATTTACCAAAATTTTTAATGCCAGTAATTTTGGACTGCCCCAAAACAGAGAACGTGTTTACATTGTGGCTTTTCATAATAGAATTAACGCCAAAAAATTTGAATTTCCTACACCTTCTAACCAACCCGTTTGCTTGGAAGATATTTTGGAGGATAGTCCTAAAAATGCAAAAATCATTGATAGGCCCGATATAGAAATATATAAAAATCATACCCAAACCTATTCACTCTTTGGCGAAATACAATTAATAAATAAACCGATTCAGATAGGAAAAGTAAATAAAGGCGGTCAAGGCGAAAGGATTTATCATCCTCTTGG
>JAYWHL010000193.1:0-3748 GCA_043777715.1 Cytophagaceae bacterium
ATGATTGGAATGCTTAAAACCGAGAAAAAGGAAAATAAAAGCAATGAAACAAGTATTAATACATATTTGTAGCTGTTGTTTTTCCATGAAAAATCCTTGAATTTCAAAGCAATTAAGGGGATTTCGGCAATCAATAAAAACGAAAATATCCCAACATATAATAGCAGATGTGTGGTATTAATGATGATGCCGTTCATGCTTGGATAGGCATCAATAATCAGTGGAAAAGAAGCAACCACCATCGCATTTGCAGGAGTGGGTAATCCTATAAAAGAGTCGGACTGGCGAGTATCAATATTAAATTTGGCGAGCCTCAAAGCCGAAAAAATGGTAATGATAAATGCCAAATAACTAATCCAAATCTCCTCGATAGTTGGCACTGCAACCGTCAAATAATAACTAATAATGCACCCTGGCAAAAGGCCAAAAGTAACCATATCGGCCAAGGAATCTAACTGCTGACCTAATGCAGAGGCACTTTTGAGCAATCTAGCTACAAATCCATCTAAAAAATCAAAAACACCAGCCAAAAAAATCATCCAAGCGGCTATTTTTAAATCTGAATGGTACACCGCAACTACCCCCACACAACCACAAAATAGATGCGAACAAGTTAATAGGTTTGGGATTGTAAAAATTTTAATTTTCATAACAAGTTAGTTTTGAGCGTTTTGGCCAACATAAGGATTATAGATTTTTTCTCGCCCAACGGTGGTGTTTGCTCCATGCCCCGAAAACAGGAACATATTGTCTGGCAATGTAAAAATTTTGGTCTTAATACTTTCCAAAAGGTGTTCGTGATTACACAAGTCGAAATCTGTTCGACCAATGCTATTCTTAAAAATTACATCGCCACAAATACAAAAATTATCAACCCTATTCACAAAAATAACATGACCTGGGGCGTGGCCTGGGGTAAAATAAACTTCTAAAGTAGAATTACCAAAAGTAATATTTTGGCCTTCCTCCAAATAAAAATCAGGTTCTATGCCAACATAACCTTTAAAACCCCAATGCGAAGCCCTTAATTGAGCAGCCTGTAAAATTGGCAAATCTAGTTGATGTAAATAATAGGGAACTCCAAAAGTTTCTTTTACGAAATGATTCCCCAAAACATGGTCGATGTGGGCGTGGGTGTTTAATAACTTAACAACTTTCAGATTATTTTCGGTAATGTGTTGATGCAATTCATTCCTTTCTGCAAGATTAGAGCAACCTGGGTCAATGATTACTGCCTCAAGGCTATCATCGCTCAAAATGTAGGTGTTTTCAGAAAAGGCATTAAAAGTAAAAACCTTAATATTTATCATTGTATTGAATTTCTAATTTATTTTTAAGCACTTGGACATAATCAGTTTGTGCTATTAATTTTATAATTATCTGTTTATCAATCACATAGCCAACGGCTTATTGCAAAAAGCTACTTTTATCGCCCAAGGATAAAAATCGTTGGTTTTTTGTTGATGTCCAATTCGGTTTTTCGCCACTCTCCTATTTCCTTTGTCAATATCAATTCACTAGGCCCAGTTATATCGGTAGCAATACAAAGTTTGATATTTTTAGAACAAGCCTTCAAGATGTCTTCAAACATAAATTGACTTCTAAAAGGTGTTTCCATAAAAATTTGAGTGATTCCTTTTGTTAGTACAATTTGCTCTAAATCCCTGATTTTAGACAACTTAGGTTCTTTGTTTATCGGTAAATATCCATTAAAAGCAAAATGCTGACCCGAAAATCCAGATGAAATCAAGGCCATTAAAATAGAACTCGGCCCAACCAAAGGCACTACTTTTATGCCTTTTTGGTGAGCAATTTTCACAACAACCGAACCAGGGTCTGCAATGCCTGGACAACCCGCTTCCGACATTATCCCAACATTTTGGTCGGCAGGAATCTCCGAAAGAAACTTTAAAACATCACTTTCGGGAGTAGATTTATCAACAACTTCAAAATGAAGTAGCTCTATTTCGATGCCAAGCCTTAAACTAGAAATAAATCTGCGGGCAGTCCGAATGTTTTCTACTAAATAATACTGGGTTTGGAGCACCACTTCCGAAATCTGTTTTGGTAATACACTTTCGGCTGTTTGTTCGGCCAAAACCGTTGGAATAAGGTAGATTGTCATGTAAAATAATTAAAATTCGCCAACTAAAATTGGATTCAAACAATCCTGTCTGAGTTCTCTGCCAAGAATGCCCCCCAGCCTTTTTTAGTACCTGTTTTGGTTGATTGCAAGTTATTTTCGTGATAATGATGGCAAACCGCCACTGCCAAAGCATCAGTAGCATCAAAAAACTCGCCTTGTAGTTTTTGTTTCAACAAACTTTCGAGCATATAAGCCACTTGTTCTTTACTGGCATTGCCATTACCCGTAACCGATTGTTTTACTGATTTTGGTGAATATTCAACGATTGGAATTTCACGGGACAAGGCCGCCGCCATGGCTACCCCTTGGGCTCGACCCAATTTTAACATCGATTGCACATTTTTACCATAAAAGGGGGCTTCGAGTGCCATTTCGTCAGGACTAAATTCATCAATAAGGCTGATGATTCTTTCAAATATTTTCTTCAATTTTATCTCATGGGTAGTATATTTGATAAGATTTATAACTCCATATTGTAACAAAGTTATTTTTTGTTTCTCAATCATTATCACTCCATAACCCATTAGGCGAGTGCCTGGGTCTATTCCCAAGATTATTTTTTCTGATGTGTTCATATTTACCACAAAATAAGCCCAATTTATGGCAGAGTTCAAGGTTATTCCAAAATATTATCAAATTATTGATTTTATTTGGCCTTAGTTTTTATCTTTTCAATCAAATTTCAAACCAAAAAATAACAGTTTTCAAGAATTTTAACCTTCAAACAATTAATGCTTCGCCCTATTATTTTGGTTTCATCATCATATTAGTACCTATTAATTTACTGCTGGAAGTTCAAAAATGGAGGATTTTGTCAGGTTCAGCCGAGGATAAAATTTCTATTTTTCAAGGGTTTCAATCTGTTATTTCAGGCTTCGCACTTTCTTATTTGTTACCTTTTGGTATGGGCGACGTAATAGGACGTTCGTTCAATCAAGCGTTTCGGTTTTCAAAAAACAGAGTAAAAGGAACTTTAGTTGGCGGTGGAATCCAGTTTTTAGTTTCGTTATTTTTTGGAACATTAGCACTATTTTGCTTTAAGCAACAAACCAAGATTCCATTGTATTTGAACCTACTTTTTTGGGCATCATTTCTAAGTTTAATAATTTTTACACTGATTTTTAATTTAAAAACAAAGCCATGGATTTTTAATATTTTAACGAAAAACAATTTTTCAAAACTGTTTTTTGATGAACTACGAACTATTCCTATTAACCTTTTTTGGAAAGCAACCCTTTGGGCTTCAATTCGTTATCTCGTATTTTGTTTGCAAATGTATTGTTCATTTAGGTTAATGAATATCACACTTCCGATTTTTAGCTTGATGGTAAATATTAATTTAATTTTTTATGCAAAATCGATTGTTCCTAGCTTTAATTTTTTAGGAGATTTGGGAGTAAGAGAGGCAGCATCTACCTATTTTTTTAGTTTTTACAACATCAATCCCCTTGCCGTAATCTCAGCATCTTTTTTAATTTGGCTCGTTAATGTGCTTTTTCCAATGATTTTGGGGATTTTAAACATTGGCTATCAGTTCTTAAAATCAAGAAAAGTTTAACATTTACCAATTTTTTGTTTTTTCGGGCAAACGATTCGTACCAT
>JAYWHL010000194.1:0-3744 GCA_043777715.1 Cytophagaceae bacterium
ACAAAAAACCTTTTCAAAAACCAAAAGTATTTGCCTTTTTTTGCAATGTTTTGTGTTGCAGTCGAACCTTTTTTTATTGCTCAAAGCCATATTTTACGAAACTACTCAATGAGTATGTTTTTGGTGGTACTTTCTACCTTGGTGCTATTCAAAATCTTATCAAAAAACTCCCCGCCTTCGCCTAAGATTTATTTTTATTATATGTTTTTAGTTGCTTGTTGTTTGATGAGCCACTATTTAACCTTCCCAGTTTTTGTAGCTCATGGAGTTTTATTTATCTCGTCAAAACAAAATCAAAAATCTTGGTATTTGATGCTAATTTTTGCTTTGATACCTGCTTGTATTTTAGGTTTATGGTTGTTGTATGGTGGTGGAAAATATTCGTTGAAAACAATGCAAGATGTAGCGACTTTTTACAAAAATATTGCCCAAAATCCGCCAAATCCAAACCCATATATTGGCATGATAGACCCTGTTAATATCCAATCTGTCAAACTTAAATTAATTCCAGTTTTAGCTGATTTATTTGTTTTGAGTAATGGATTAGTAGGCTTGTTAATAGGGGTTAAAAATTTGATTATTAGTATTTTAGCTGGAATTTTAGTTTCTATACTTTTGTATAGATACGTTAAATCTAGCTTAAAGTTATATCTAATTTTATCTTTAATCGCCTTAGGATTCTCTTGTTTTTTATATTCAATCAATTCGCTTCATTTTTTAGGTTTTAGTCTTTTTATTGCTGCTTCAATTTATTTGATATTTTTCTTCAAAACAAAACTGAATAGAGACGATTTTAGATTAATTGTTTTAATATTTGTTCCTATTGTTTTAATGATGGTTCAGGTATTCAAGGCGGGTCATACTTTCTCAATCAATCAACGATATTTAGCATTTTGTTTGCCATTTACGGCTATTTTATGTGGACGACTTTTGTGTTTTTGGGTTTCAACTAAAACCCTTCAACTGTTTTTGCCACTTTTTTTTATGGGCTTTTCGTATCAAATTTTTAAAGTAAATTCAGAGATTTTGAACGATACTTCGGTAAAATATTCAAACTTTAAATCGCCTAGATTATCAAACCCTCATGCCTTGGCTGCAAAATTAATTGAACAACAATACATGGTGGGCGATACAATCTTACTGCCAAATTTTCAAAGAGGGACTTTTTCAGATGTTGTAGGATTAACCCAAGGCAAAAGTGTTTTTGATTCACAACTTATCAATTTGTATCTTTGCAAAAAATGTAACTATTTGGAAAAAGTAAATTCTTCATCAAGTAGCAAAGTTTTTATCATTAAAAAAGATGGTAAAACCCATCAAATTTTTGATTTTGAAAATAAAATTTACTAAGCATTTATAATTTGGATAATCACAAAAATATTCAGCAAAAACTAAGGCTAAACCTGCTTAAAATGTATAAAAACGCCAATGCAGGACACATTGGCTGCTCGCTTTCGTGCATAGATTTAATGATTGCAAGTTTGATTTTGAACAAAAAAGAAACAGAGCAATTTGTTTTGTCCAAAGGCCATGCCGCCGCCGCCTTGTATGTGAGTTTGAACCATTTAGGTAAAATTTCAGACGAAGAACTCGCTACTTTTTACCAAGATGGCACTGCACTACCAGCCCACCCTGCCCCAAATAAATTTAAGGATATTCCCTTTGCCACTGGTTCGTTGGGGCATGGTCTGCCAATTTCGGTTGGTATAGCTATTGCTAATAAAATGTTGGGTAATGATGATTTTACTTACGTTTTGATGTCGGACGGAGAAACAAACGAAGGCACAACGTGGGAGGCAGCACATTATGCAAATATACAGAAATTGGATAATTTGATAGTGATGATTGATAAAAATGGGATTCAAGGTTTTGGGAATACAAAAGATGTTTTTGGAGATACAGCCTCCAAAGCTAAATGGGAATTAATGGGTTTTGAGGTTGTTGAATTAGGTGGCCATGATGTTAATACTTTGAGCGAGTGTATAGCTAACTTTAAAATTAACAAAAACTCAAAACCTAAACTATTGATAGCCAATACGATAAAAGGAAAAGGGGTTAGTTACATGGAAAATAAAATGGAGTGGCATTATAACCCAATGAATGATGAACAATACGAGTTGGCCATCAAAAATGTTTTGTCTGAATATTCAAATTAAGAAATGATTGACTTAAAAGAAAATATACAAAAATTAAAAGGTCCAATATTTGTTTTTGGGGCAAGTGGTTTTATTGGGGCAAATTTGTTTGAGCAAATTTTTAAAGTTAGGACAGATGTTTATGCTCTCACGCATGATGCCCGAAAAGCATGGCGATTAAAACTATTGAATGTCCCCTTCGAGAATATTGTTCATTGTGATATACTTTCGCCGATTTCGGTTCAAGACACCTTCGATAAATTCTCTCCCAAAACGGTTTTCAATTTAGCAGCTTATGGAGCGTATTCTAAACAAAAAAACGTAAATCTTACCTACGAAACCAATGTACTTGGAACTGTAAATATTCTCGAAAATTGTGGAGAAAGCATTCCATATATTCACGCTGGGAGTAGTTCGGAATATGGTTTTAATTGTGCTGGCCCGTCCGAAAATGATACTTTATTGCCCAATAGCCACTATGCCGTTTCAAAAGTCTCGGCTGCGTATCAAGTCCAGTTTTATGCCAAAGTCCATCAAAAACTTTGCTTAAATCTTAGGCTGTATTCGATATATGGTGCTTGGGAAGAACCCGATAGGCTGATTCCAGTGTTGGTTGCGAAAGCTCGAAACGGGAGTTTGCCCAATTTGGTTTCGCCTGATATTTCTCGTGATTATGTTTATATTGACGATTGTGTGAATGCCTTTGTAATGGCTGCCCTAAATGTAAATACTTCAATATCAGGTAATTCGTATAATATTGCTAGTGGTGTAAAAACGACAATGAGAGATTTGGCAAATTCGGCTTGCAGTCTCTTTAATCTTAAAAATGAACCAGTTTGGGGAAGTTTTGAAAACAGACAATGGGATTTGAATGATTGGTTCGGCGACGGTACTTCGGCAAAGAAAGACTTTGGGTGGAGTTCCGAAACATCTTTAAACGAAGGCTTAAAAAAATATGCCGATTGGCAAATTAGTAATAATTATGAAACTAGGGTAATTGAAGCCTTTAATCAGCCACAATTAAATCCTGTAATTACCTCTATTGCAGCTTGTTATAAAGATGCCGAAGCCATACCGATTATGTACGAAAGATTGGTAAAAACTTTCAATGAAATGAAAGTTCGGTATGAAATTATTTTTGTAAATGATTGTTCGCCTGATAATACCGCAGAGGTTATTAAACAAATTTGTGAAAAAGATTCAAACGTAATTGGCATTACGCACTCAAGGAATTTTGGTTCCCAAGCTGCTTTTTTGAGCGGAATGGAAATTTCTACGGGAGATGCCGTGGTTTTGATGGATGGAGATTTGCAAGACCCGCCCGAAATTATGCCCGCCTTCTACGAAAAATGGCTCGAAGGTAACGAAGTAGTTTATGGAGTGAGGGTTAAACGAGAAATGAAACCTCATATTCATTTTTTTTACAAATTATTTTACAAAATTTTCCAAAGTTTATCATACATCAAAATACCCAAAGACGCAGGGGATTTTTCGATGATTGATAGAAAAGTAGTTAAACAGTTGGTAGCCTTGCCCGAAACCGAACAATTTTTGAGAGGTTTACGTGCTTGGGTTGGATTCAAGCAAATTGGGGTGGACTATGTTCGTC
>JAYWHL010000195.1:0-3732 GCA_043777715.1 Cytophagaceae bacterium
GAAGGCAAAAAACGATTCCCTGCCTTGAAATAAATCATAGCCGAGGTCATTGAATTTAGCCTTATAATCAGCAAAGTACCAAACTATCTTTTCTTTAAAAACGAGTATCTTTGTTAGAACATCAGACAATACCATGCCACAAAAATACCCCGTAGGCTTACAAGATTTTTCAGAGATAATAAATGGCAGTTTTGTTTATATAGACAAAACGCATTTTATTCATAAACTTGTAAGCGAGAGTAAGTACTACTTCCTGTCTCGGCCAAGGCGTTTTGGAAAGTCGTTGTTTGTAACCACGATGGAATATCTTTTTGCTGGCCGAAAAGAACTTTTTGAGGGCCTATACATTGCCGATAAATGGGATTGGAGCAAAATAAATCCTGTGATTAAGATTTCGTTTAGTAATATTTCTCATAAAGAAAAAGGGCTTTCACAGTCTATAAATGATAGTTTGGATAGCACGGCCAAGGCTTACGACATTCGATTAGAAGAAAATACCAATAGTTCAAAATTTAAGGAATTAATAGAAAAACTATCCCAAAAGGCTGGCAAAGTGGTGGTATTGATTGATGAATACGACAAGCCCATTATTGATTATTTGGGAGAAGACACTCCAAAGGCCATCGAAAACAGAAATATCCTAAAGTCATTCTACTCGATTTTGAAAGATGCCGACCCTTTTTTGAAATTAGTGTTTATTACGGGTGTGTCCAAGTTCTCGAAGGTTAGTATTTTTTCGGATTTAAATAACTTAAAAGATATTTCGATTGATACCAATTACGAAAGTATTTGTGGAATTAACCAAGCAGAATTAAGCCAACAATTTGCCGAAGAATTGACCATATATGACCCTCAAAAAATCAAACAATGGTACAATGGCTATTCCTGGGGCGGCAAAGACCAAGTTTATAATCCGTTTTCGTTGCTCAGTTTTTTTTCGGGCGATAAGCAATTCAAAAACTATTGGTTTGCTTCGGGTACGCCCACTTTTTTGGCTAATTTATCGAAAAAACAACAGTTATATGATTTCGAGGGTATTAAAGTAAGTCCCTCTGAACTAGAGGCTTATGACTTAGAAGCCCTTGAACTTACACCCCTGATGTTCCAAACTGGTTACCTAACCATCAAGGAACAATTGGTTGAAGACGATTTGTATATTTTGGGCTATCCAAACGAAGAAGTAAGGCGTTCGTATATCGAAAAACTGACTAATTCTTATGCCCATAATACTGCCCAATCGATTAAAGTTTTAGCCACAGAAATCCGTAATGCCCTGCGTATTGTTGATTTAAAGAAGGTAGAAAGTATTTTTAACACCATTTTCAAGAGTATTCCTTATCAGATTTGGCAAAATGAGAATGAACACTACTACCATGCCTTGATTCACTTAACATTCAGGTTACTAGGTATTTATGTAGAAAGCGAAGTCCAAAGTGCGGACGGTCGTTTAGATGCTTTGGTTCGTTTAGAAAAGCAAATTTATTGTTTTGAATTTAAGCTAGACGGTTCGGCAACAATTGCCTTGCAGCAAATCAAAGACAAGGGTTATTTAATGCCCTACTTTCATCAAGGGAAGATTTGTATCGGCGTGGGCGTTAATTTTTCGAGCGAAACAAAAAAAGTAGAAGCAATGATTTGGGAGGAGATTGAGTCGTAGAGAATACAGGGAGTAATTTGTTACATTGAGATAGTATTTTTTTATTGTAACGTCCTAAAAAATAGGCCAAAAGCCAAATAGTTGATAATCCATAAAAACCCATAAATTAAAACTCCAAAAGGCTGAAAATTTTTGCATTTGGGATATTTTAAGATGAATAAAATATTAAAAGTAACCCTACTGGTATTTGGTTTGATGGCTTTGGAAACCAAAGCCCAAAACCTTCTGACCTTTGCCGATTCTATAAGAAAAGAATACCGAATGCCTGCACTGGCTTATGCTGTCATAAAATCGGACAAGGTTTTGACAATGGAGGTTTGTGGAACAAGACGAAGCGACAGCACCGAGGCCACAACCTTGCAAGATAAATTCCATCTAGGCTCTAACACTAAGGCCATTACCAGTTATGTGGCGGCCAAGCTGATTGAAGATGGAAAAATTGGTTGGCAAACAACTTTTTTTCAGTTATTCCCAGCCTTAAAAGATAGTTCATTGCCTGATTATCAGAATATTACACTACAAGATTTACTTTCGCATCGGGCAGGAATTTTACCATTTACGAGCGGACTAGAACAAAAAAAAGTACCCAAATTAACAGGTTCTCAGGGCGAAAAATGGAGACAATTTGCAACTTGGTTGTTAAAACAAAGCCCTGTAAAATATAAAAAAGAAGGCTTTAGCATGAGCCAATATTCCAACGCAGGCTATGTGTTGGCAGCCATCATGCTAGAAGAAGCCTCGGGCAAAACTTGGGCAGAATTGGTAACCGAAACCCTAGGGAAAATTAAAATAAAACCCGTTTTTGGCTTTCCAAACAAAAGCAACGTGCATCAACCTTGGGGACATAGAACAGGCTTGGCTTGGGGAATGGGCGACAATTATATAGAACCCTGCAAGCCCAACGATGACTATAATCTTGATTTGATTGCCCCTGCTGGGGATATAAGTATGTCATTGCCTGAATATGTTAAATTTTTGCAAGAACATCTCAAAGGACTAAAAGGCAAAAATGGCCTTCTCACGATGTCGAGTATTCAATTAATGCACTACGGCCTACCCGAATATGCCTTGGGCTGGGGGAATACCTCCCTAAAAGGCAAAAAAATATCGTATCACGATGGCTCGGGCGGTACGTTTTATTGTCATGTAATTTTATTAAAAGAACAAGACCTTGGCATAGTTATTTTTAGTAACATTGCAGGCCGACGAGCCGAAAAAGCCATTTATTTATTGAGTGATAAACTAAGAACTACTTTTACAAAAAACTAAATTAACAACATAAAACATGGAAATTATCCGTACAACCAATATTGCCAAACGCTATATCATGGGTTCTGAAATTATCGACGCCCTCAAGGCCGTTGATATTGCCATCAACAAAGGCGAGTATGTGGCGTTTATGGGGCCGTCTGGCTCTGGAAAATCAACATTGATGAACATCGTTGGTTGCCTTGATACCCCCACAACGGGCAAATATATCCTTAATCAGAAAGATGTTAGTGATATGTCGGAGAACGAACTGGCCGAAACCCGCAATAAGGAAATCGGCTTTGTGTTTCAAACTTTCAATCTTTTACCAAGGCAATCCGCCCTCGAAAACGTGGCCTTACCGCTAATTTATGCGGGGTTTTCTAAGGCTCAACGTACCGAAAAAGCCATGCAAGCTCTCAAAAACGTTGGCCTAGGCGACCGTGCTGGGCATAAACCCAACGAACTGTCGGGGGGGCAACGCCAGCGTGTGGCCATTGCCCGTGCCTTGGTAAACGACCCCTCTATTTTGTTGGCCGATGAACCCACGGGAAACCTCGACACCAAAACTTCGTACGAAATCATGGATTTGTTTCATCAGCTTCATGCCAAAGGGAATACCATCGTGATGGTTACTCACGAAGACGACATCGCCCAATATGCCCATCGAATCATTAGACTAAGAGACGGCCTTGTTGAAAGCGACAAAGTAAACCAAAATGTAAGACGAGCCGTGGTGGGTGGTTGAAAGATTGACTGATTTTGCTGATTTTTAAGTAGGGAGGGAGACGGCATTTTGGAGGCAGGAGATACCTCTTCCATGGTTG
>JAYWHL010000196.1:0-10448 GCA_043777715.1 Cytophagaceae bacterium
TTATTGATTTTTTTCAAAAAGTAAAGTAGCCGTATTGGGAAAATACGCCAAAAACTTCTTTGTTTCTGATATTACCAAATCTAGGTCGGGGTCTTCAAAAATCTTTTTCTTAATTTTCAGAGCATCTACCATGTAAAGCATCGGATTGAGCGAATTATCAGAAAACATTACCATTCCCATCATGTTAGCCACAGGTACGTGGGTAGTGGCAATGCTCAAAAAATAGTTTTGGGTATCGGCATCAAAACTAATGCTTAGAATACCCCTATCTTCATTTTTGGTATAGCCCAAAACAAACAAAATGGGGCTTGGATATAGCCATTGGTAGTCTGGAAATTCCTTAAAGTATTTCCATAAATAAAATTGATAATACTTTTTGGCATAGCCCAATTGTTCATGGTCTAGTTTTTGAGCGAGGGTTGCCATTTTTTGTGAGGTAATGGTGGCAATCGTTGGTAAAAAACTTTGGTCGTAAGCCTTCCAACGGCCAGTTTGCCAATTATATTGTTGAAAATTGCCCAATCTTAGTTTATAATCAAACAGAGAGGGTTGGTCCAGCACATAGCCTGGGTAATAATACTGCAAGCCTATTTTTTTGGCAACGGCTATTTCTACGAGCATTGTATAAAGGCCAAGGCTATCTTTTTGGTAATTTTGGTCGAAAATACCTAGCAATGAAGCTATGGAATTTTGCCCTAAATCAAAAAAACTAACCGCCACCAATTTCTCTTGGTCATACACACACACCTCCCAAGAATCAAAGTGATTATAGCCCTCATAACAAAAATGATGATACAACGAATACGTGCTTGCTCCCACAAAACGGTGCTGGTGCTGCACCCAAAGGGCTTGTTTTTCGTTGTTTAAAGATGCTTGGTTTACTTTTACAGTAAATTTTTTTGTATTTTTTTTGAAAATTTTATTCAAACTTTTTGAGAGCGTATGAGTCGCAAGGTTTAATCTGATGCCGATTGAGGTATATAGATGTTCGTCCATAAGCATCAATTGGGTTTTAAACATACTTTGCCCATTTCTAAAAAATCCACTCGCCATCAATTTATCAAACTGGGTTGGAGTTAATTGTTTGGTAATCTTTAAATTTTCATAAATTTGGTTTTGAGCCACGCTGATACAATTCGTTTGAAGGTTTTTTTGTTGATTGTAAAATTACAGAAAAAGCCCACATGAATGCGGGCTTTTGTGTTATTTTGAATAAAGTATTTTTATCTTAAAACGAGACCTATCTCTAAGGATTGTTCTGTTTTTTGTTGATGGTTCATCATAGCAGAAACTAATAATAAAACAAGTAAAATAATACTAGACAGCGTAGGTTTGAGTGCTTTCATAAGAACAGAATTATTAGTTGGACAATAGATTTAAGTAGAAGAATAATACAAATTTGATATAATTTTTCTAAGAAAACTAACCGTTAAATAAATATATGAGATTTCTCATGTTTAGTATTTATCCAAAGGTCTCAAATCTAAGACAGTAATTATTATCAAAAAGTAACGTATTATGTTTAAAACTTTACAAATTTCCAACCCTATCCCCAAACTTACAATAAGTACCAGTACGTATTTATAAATGGTTTAGAACTCTCCCCTGCCAATATCTTTACCCAATTTCTTGAGCCACGGCTTCGCTTTTTTGCCAAAACCAGTTAATATTTTCATTATTAATATCTTTATTGAATGTATGTTTTGGCTTGCATTTATCAAAATATCCTCCATTAAATTTACTAATATTTTTCTGCGGAGTAGTTGCCAAATAAATAGAAGTTGCTGCTCCTTTTTCGGACGAAATCATAAATGGTTGGGCTATTTTTACCATTAACCCTGAAAAACCTGTTAGGTTACTCCCAAAGTTTGTTCCCACTACGCCTGGGTGCAAACAAAAAGCCAATACGGGCTTGTTTTCTAAACGTTTGGCCAAGCCCTTTGTAAAAAGAATATTCGCTAGTTTTCCATCGCCATAAGCCTTAAAAGCCGAGGTGTTGGGGTCGTTTTTTACAAAAAATCTTTTTACTTTCCCCAAAGCGTGTGCTGCCGACGACACACTAATTACCCGCCCCTCGCCCGAGGCCTCTAGTAACGCTAAAAGGCTGTTGGTCAGCACAAAATGGCCTTGATGGTTGGCCAAAAAGGACTTCTCGTAGCCTTCGGTCGTAAACAAAATTTCATCTGCCGAATACCCTGCATTACAAATCAGTCTGTCTATTTTGGTGTAGCGGGCTTTGATATTTTGAGCGGCCACTTTTACAGATTTCAAGTCTTCCAAATCCGCAATTTCATAGTCTATTTTGGTGCTTGGGTATTGCCCTAAAATTCTTATTTTGGTATCATTTGCTTTGTTAATACTCCTTACCACGAGTATCAAATCATACCCTTGTGCCGCCAAGCCCAAGGCCGTTGCAAAGCCCACGCCAGAGTTTGCTCCTGTGATTAACGCTATTTTATTGTTCATTGATTTACAGATATTTTTACCCAAATTTAGCTAAAAATAAAGGAGAAATACCGACTAAATTTTCAAATCAAGCTGTATTGATAGGCTTTGTTTTGGAGGAGGTCTTGATATTTTGCTCTAATCATATTTTTTTGAGCATCTATCTGCATAATGCAGTGGGTGAGTAGGTGGCCGTGGCGGTTCATTACCATATCGTTGTGGGCATTACCGTTTCCTCCTTTTTGATGAAATTCAAAAATACTATTAGCCTCAAAATCAGGATATTGCGACTGCCAATCTTCAAACCAAGTGGTTCTTTCTTGACGAACAGCTTGGTCATAGAGCGTAGCCGACGACCAAATATGAGGCTTTTGGCTATTTAAATTTTGATGATAAACCACCTTGCCGTCCCATCTTATCTCATGTAAAATGGGCTTTGTGCTATGTTCAATAGCAATCAAGGTAAATGGTTCTATTCCCTCAAAACAATAGTTTTGAATAAAGGCTTCGGGGTTCTTAAACTTGAAAAAGTCTGGAATGATTTGCCCCCTACTTTGGCGGTAAGAAGACTGACGGACATGGTTTTCAAAAGCCCCGTTGAGCAAACAAAGGGTAAATTTGGACGAAGTGGCTATCCACGTACCTCCGCTTTGAGGGTCTTGGGGATATAATACCTGATGATTATTAGCTAAATTATATCGTTTTGGAGGCAGGGCAGCTTCTCTGACAGCGGCTTCGTCTCGGTTGTGGGTTACAACAAAGCCACCATTGGCTTTGGGCAAATACGTAAGAACACACATGACTAGGCTTGTTGGCGGTAAAGCAAGGTTGAATGGGCTACTCCAAAATTTGGACTTATACCAAAGTCTTCAAACGACTGTGTTATGCCAATTTTAATAATGGCCAAATGGTGTATGGTATGTTCGATGAGGTAGTTCAACTCTCTAAAAAGGCTTGTTGGCAATGCAACTGTATCTTCGCCCGCAACTAAAGCCCAGAGTATCATGCTTTTATCAGTTGTAAGTGTAGCTAATTTTTGGCTTAGTTTTTCTAATATCTCCAAAGCAAAGTACTGATTCGTTTCTATGTCTAGGCGGCGTTCTCTGGCATCGTAATTAATTTGTCCGTCTGCAATGCCTTCCATTAAACATTGATAAAACTCTACAATATGACGAGTGTGCTGCCCCAAGCTACTCCCATGCAAGGCGTTGAGTGATTGCTGGTAATGAGCCGAAGGGAGTGTTTCTAACAAGCCCACCAACTGGTTTATGATGGATAAGTTGTTGGCTATGAGCGTATTAATCATATTTACTTAGTTTCTGCATTTAGCGTTATGTTGATGGTTACGTCTGTTGCCATGCCAAAGGTACTGCCACCCACCTTCCAGTCTTTTCTGTTGATTACAAAACTACTCTTAAAGGTGCCATTACTACTGTTTTTTTCAAAACTGAAAGGTACTTTAATATTTTTGCTAACGTCTTTGATGGTTAGTTCAAAAATTCCTACATAGTCACCATTCTCCTTGGTTATTTTGATAGATTTCATTTTGATAGTAGGGTATTTTACCACATCAAAAAACTCTTCTTTTTCCTTTAAGTGCTTGTCTCTTAGGCTATTATCTGTATTGATGGTTTTGGCATCTAAAACTGCCGTAATGTTGGCAGTTGCTAGATTGTTAGGGTCGAAAACCAAGGTTGTGGCCAAATTTTTGAACGTACCGTTTACGGCAAGCCCCAACATTTTTGTTTTGAAACTCACAAGGGCGGCAGTTGGTTTCCAGTTTTGAGCATTTGCTAAAGACATACTAATTGAGAGGATAAAAATTATTTTTGCTAAATTTTTCATGGCACTTTCGTTAAGATTTTTATGGTTTTAAGGCTACTTGACTACTTAAAATCTTGCCGAAATACCGATAAATGGCATAAGGGTTTTGTTCCTGAAACGGTCGTTGTCATAGGCGAGTTTTACGTCAGTTTTGTATTCAGAAAACTGGAAACTAGCCCCTGCCCTGATACCGATTTTTTTAGAAACCCAATATCGAGCATACAATTCAGAATTTAAGCTACCGATGTCCGAATCGCTGATGAGCAACAAATTAAACATCGTTGGCACTGCCGAAAAACTCTTGCCATTATTACCCCTGCCTTGGGCATCTGACTGTTTTGCTATAAAATCGCCCGATTTTCGGCCACCAAAGGTTATTCCAGCGGCATCAATATTGAAACCTGCTTCTAGTTTTTTGCTAAAAGCATATTGCAGATTGATAGAAATATTAATGGCATTGGTATTAACGCCACTAAATTTTAGCGTATCTATCTGTGAATTTATTTTATCTGCCGAAAAAAATGCCCCCAAGCTCGACTTCCCAGCCGTTAAATTGGCGGGTGCAGTAATATAATTCTGATTACTTCCCGTTAGCGATGTGAGCCTTAGGCCATAGCCAATTCTGAAGGCTTCTTTTTTGCCAATGGCAAACATTTTGGTATAAGATGCCGCCACCGAAGCCCCTCCGCTTCCTGCCGAAACAGCCAAATCGGCAGTTTGGTAGGCATATTGAGCAAAGCTATTGATTGGAAAAGCCAATACTAGCAATAAAAGAAATTTAAAAGATGATTTGAACATAATACTAGGATTTTGATTTTTTGTTAATTGAATCTAAGTTGTAATAGTTGGGCTTCCTCAACCAATATTTATTTTAATTTTTACAATTTTATTTGAGACTTGCACTACCAAACAATACCGAAAATTGCTTGCACCAAATCAATACACTTTTTTGTTTGTCGAGGTTGGCGGTGGTGGGTATTAGTACCGAAAAATTACCGCTATTAACAGTAGCACTAACCTCGATGGCTCCGTTTGCCTTGAGGTCTTCGGCTAAATATAAGCGAAGGTCTGGGCCAGCGTCAGTTTTGAAATTCTCAAAAACCAAGTATTTTTTGGTAGCATCTTTGTCGTCTATTACCAGCTTTACCGTACCCGTTGTGGTATGAACCCCCGAAACAAAAGTACCCGTGGCTGTTGGTTTTTCGGCATTTACAGTAGCAGGAAGCATTTGGTTTAGTGCCACCACTGGCACAACTTCTTTTTGGCAAGCTGCCAAGCCCAAACATAAGCTCAAAACAAATAGGGTGATTTTCATAGTATAAAATTTAGTTTGTTGATAAAGTGTTTTTTATTGATACAAAGCTACCCACAAGTCTGTTAGCCTAATGTCGGCCAAACGACAAATTCCCTAAACTTATATTTTATTAATATCAGGAATAATGATTTGAGTACGGGAATAATCAAGTAAACCCTTGATTTTGAGTTCGTTAAACAAAGCCGTAACCGTTTGACGAGTAGAGCATATCAAACTGGCAATGTCCTGATGGGTTAGATAATTATCAAGAATTATGTCGGTTTGTTTTCCATCTACTTGTTTGGTTACCCAATCTTTCAAAAAAAGCGAAAGCCTAGACCGTACATCTTTAAACATCAGATTGGCGTATCGGTTTTCTAGTCGCTTAAATCTTAACCCTACTAATTTAGTATATTTTAGGGCTAGGTTTGGATTATTGCTCAACACTTCCTCAAAATCCTCTATCTTAAAACTACATATTGCCGTGGATTCCGAAAGTACCACGGCGTATTCTTCGGACTGGCCCTCTCCCAACGAAAATTGCCCGAACAAATCGCCCGCCTGTAAAATATCTTTCACAATTTCGTTGCCCGCTTCGTCTATTTCCACAATTTTGATAGTGCCTTTTTTAAGAGAATACACTCGCTGGTGGTCGTTTTGGTTAAAATAAATAACTTCGCCTTTTTTACCAGTTTTGAACTTAGAAATCAAGCAAATGGCTTTCATTTCTGCCCCACTTAGCATCGAAAACAATTTGTGATTACGAAGATACCAATACTGGGTTTCAAAACTAAGGGCAGGACTGATGTTTGACATACTGATTTTTGTGGTTGAGAAATAATTCGAGAGAGACTATTTTGGAAGTTTAGAACAAGACAAATCACTCAAAATTCATATCTAAAGTTAGTAATTATATACCAGTTACGATAATTCTTACTAAAATGTTGCTTCACTACCGAACGAACACTCGAAAAACCATAAAAAAATCGTTACTTTCGCATTAGAAAGAGGTCAGACTATTGAATTGACGTTTTGAACCTATCAGTAGATTTCTTCTCCTGTATTTTTACCGAATGAACCTTATCAAATTATGCCAAAACTCCTAGTAGTAGATGACGAAGCTGGTATCAGAGCAGCCCTACGAGATATTCTTGAATATGAAGGATATGACGTAGAAGAAGGCCGAGATGGCGAAGAGGGCCTAAAGATGGTCGAAACCAACGACTATGACGTGGTGCTTTGTGATATAAAAATGCCCAAAATGGACGGCCTAGAGGTTTTGCTCAAAGCCAGCGAAATGGGCAAAAGGGCTCAATTTATCATGATTTCGGCCTTTGGCAATGTCGAAAATGCCGTGGAAGCCACCAAACGAGGGGCTTTTGATTTTATTCAGAAACCGCCCGATTTGAACCGCCTATTGGTAACGGTACGCAATGCCCTCGAAAAATCTACGATAGTTTCCGAAAACAAGGTTTTGAAGAAAAAAGTATTCAAAATCAATGAAATAGTGGGTGAGTCGGCACCAATCCAAAAAGTAAAAGATACCATTGGCCGAGTGGCTCCTACCGAAGCCCGTGTAATGATAACGGGCCCTAACGGAAGCGGCAAAGAGATGGTAGCCAAGCAGTTACACGAAAAAAGTAACCGCTCGCACATGGCTTTGATAGAGGTAAACTGTGCTGCCATACCTTCCGAATTGATAGAGAGTGAACTATTTGGCCACGAAAAAGGGGCTTTTACATCGGCCATAAAACAACGCATTGGCAAGTTTGAACAAGCCGATGGTGGTACGCTATTTTTAGATGAAATTGGCGACATGAGCCTCTCGGCACAGGCCAAAGTGTTGCGGGCTTTGCAA
Source organism: Cytophagaceae bacterium (assembly GCA_043777715.1). Classification (GTDB taxonomy): domain Bacteria; phylum Bacteroidota; class Bacteroidia; order Cytophagales; family Spirosomataceae; genus JAYWHL01. The sequence continues at coordinate 7,422 of JAYWHL010000196.1, forward strand.
GAAGGAAAAATAACCCGTGTGGGCGGCGACAAAGAAATAAAAGTGAACGTTCGGGTGTTTGCCGCCACCAACAAAGACCTACGAGAAGAAATAAAACATAATAATTTTAGAGAAGATTTATTCCATCGCCTTAACGTAATTCCTATCCATGTGCCTCCGTTGGCACAACGCCAAGAAGACATTCCCTTGTTGGTTAATAAATTTCTGACCGACGTGGCCGACGAATACAACGACAATGCCAAAATATTAACCGACGACGCCATGAACTACATGAAGTCTTTGCCTTGGACGGGTAACGTGCGGGAGTTGAGAAATGTAATAGAGCGTTTGGTGATTATGTGTGGCGATGTTGTAACACTAGACGACGTACAGCTTTTTGCTAATCTAGGATATTAAGTAGAAGATAGAATGTAGAAGCGAGAAGACAGAAGTTTAATCGCCTGATTATCAATTAATTAAAATTTATCAAAAACCGCATTACTTTTGTTAAACTACTTAAATAGCAATTAGTGGGTAACCTAAAATAATGCTCTTACAAAAATTTACGGAAGTCGTTCTTTAACAGGAGCGACTTTCGTTTTATCAATACCCTTCAAAAATGAATTTTTCACGCTTCAACAAACCACAATACCGCAATGCTTTGGGCATTTTAGTAGCCATTGTAGCATTTTTGTTGGCCTATCGTGAGGGAATGTCGGAAGACCAACAGGGCGATTTTTTTATTTTTTGGCAAGCTGGCCGTAATTTTATAGACGGCAAAGCCCTCTATCAAAGCATTGGGGGTGCCGAAGAGTTTCTGTATCCGCCCATTGCCCCCATGGTTTTTCAGCTATTAGCCCTTTTGCCTTTTCATGCTTCGGCGGTGGCTTTTTCGTTTCTTAATCTTGGGCTATGGGTTGGCGTGTTTTGGGTGGTGGTTGGTATTCTTAGATTTTATTACCCAAATGGCTCGTTTTTAATCCCGATTTGCTTTGGAGTACTGGCTTCGGCACGGTATTTTTGGCATACTTTTATTTGGGTAAACATCAATATTTTTATCCTAAGTCTTTGTTTATTAGGAATTTACTGGTATTTGTCCAAAAAAGAAAATAAGGCTATCTTATGTTTCGTTTTGGCAACTGGTATGAAAGTAATGCCAGGTATTTTTCTGATATTATTGGCCATAAAAAGTAACTGGATAACCCGTTTCAAACTACTGGCCATTGGTCTGGGCATAGTGTTTAGCCCTTTGATTTTTAGGGGAATCCACCAAGGCACGCAAGACTGGCAAGACTATCTTAACACCGCTTTGATTCCTTTTCTAAATGGCAAAGTCTATACCGACTGGATAAGTTTTAGTGTTTCGTCTATGGTTTTTAAGTTGCTCACGGCTCACCCGCCCATTGACGGCCTTAGCTATAACCTTGCCAGTTGGCCACCCGAAAGAGCCAAAATACTAAGTAAGTGCCTACAATTATTGATTTTGGGGAGTGTTTTATGGATATTTATCCGTAATCGTTTTGTCAAACATAAGCCCCAAATACTCGATTTGGAATGGGTATTGGCTTTTTTGACGATGGTTTTGGTGGCAGGCGTATCGTGGGAAGGCCACCATGTGTCGATGGCACTTTGTTATCCGTTGGTGTATCTTAATCTAAGCCAAAACCAGCAAATTGGCCTTCGCAAAACCTTCGTTGTGGTGTGTGGAATCTTAGGAATTTTGGTTTTAGACCTCCTCGGCACAAGCCTCTATAACTATGCCCAAGGTTTTAGTTTAATAACGTTTGTGATGTTGTTTTTACTAAGCATTTGCCTAAAAAATCTGTTTACTGATAAAACGATTCCATAAAAAAAGACTCCGCCAATAGCGAAGTCCTTCATAAAAATAAATGGTCGTTTAGATATTCCACCAATAATTCCATTTCAGAACAATAGAGCGGTTTTGTATGCCAAAGGTATCAGGCAAATAGTTGTCGGAATAAACCAAAAATATATCAGAAGCGGGTTTGTATCGCCATTGAATCCTACTGTTTAGGTTCACGTTGCTTACTTGTTCGTTGTATTGTAAAAAGGTTGTCCAAAACAATTTATTGGTAAAAGTTACATCAAATCTTGACTGTATCAACCAAAAATTTGTTCCCGCTTTTGTTAATTGATTGTCTATACTTCGGTACAAATTTACGTTTCTAATATCGTTGTACTCGGCTGATAATGAAGCCCCTACAAAAGGCTGAAAACGATAACCTATCTGAGCATTGAGCCGTAGCCTTGTGCCATTCCCAAAATATGAACCATATCGAGAGTTGAAACCGTAGGTAAATAAATTTTTGGGCGTAGAACTAAAAGATGTCCCCCAAGCCGTCCAATTATGTTCGCTTCTGTTTTTTACGTAATAGTCTGTCAGATATGGATTGATGGGGTTGAAGGTCGAGGAGAATAAAGTAATATTATCGGTGGCAGCAAAAAGCTCTAAACTTGCCCTGTTTCTAAACAAGAAATTATAGGCTATAACATTAGTTGTTGAATTATCAGAGGATAAAGAAACCGTGAGAGGTACGTCTTTTTGATTATTGATATAACTAAAAGAAAAAACCTTAAAACCATGAGAAACAACGCTACTGTTTGTTTTGGAAGGATAAAAAGTATAACCGATACTAGGAGAAAAAAACTGATAGCCTCGCCTGGGTACATAGCCAACTTCGGAACGATAGTTTTCGCCTACACGGGTATAACTCAAACTCAAACTCCATGTTTGATTGTTATAGGCAAGGTCAAGAAACTGGGTGTAGTCGTCGGTAGTTAATTTAGGCGAAAATGATTTCATTAGGGCAATTTTACCCGACCAAAAATTATTTTTCGAGGCTAAATTATATTGTAAAATGGCATTGCGATGATAAGGATTAAACCCCTTTTTTTCATTGATTTGGCCAAAATCTAAGCCCTCTTTATTAACCAACATCATGCTAATATTAGACCTTGAAAAAAGTTTGCGTTGCACCGCCAACACCGAAAAATTATAACTTGGCAAAGCCACCGACGTATCTCGAT
>JAYWHL010000197.1:0-3717 GCA_043777715.1 Cytophagaceae bacterium
CGGGCATAGAGGTCGGTGAGTGCCGCCTCAAAATTCCCTGCATTAATAAAAGAGTTTTCTGGACTGTAAAAGTCGAGCGGAACTTCGTTTAAAAATTCATCTTCTTTACAACCCGTATTAAGGAATATTCCACCCGCCAAGAGTAAAATTTTGTATATGTTATTTTTCATTTTTTATTGTTTTGATTTTAGTCCTTTATATTTTCCCTTCATAAAAGGGAATTTGAGGGTTTAATTTTAAAACGTTATTTCAACACCAAAAGAATAAGATTTCAATACAGGGAAGGCATTGATTGAGGTTACGCCCAAGGCAGTGTTTACCGTGCCGCCACCCGTTGGCGTAAGTGATGTATTTGTTTCTGGGTCCCAACCGTCCCATTTCGTAAATGTCAATAAGTTTTTTCCACTTACAAACAATTTTGCATTGCTTGCTCCTATTTTCTTGGCCATTTCGTTGGTTAGGCTATACGACAACGAAATGTCTTGAAGCCTCACAAAGTTGCGTTGAAAATACTGTCGTCCAAAGGCTGGCGAGGGTACCCACGGATTAGGGAATTTGCCATTTGGGTTGCGTGGCGACCAGTAATCTGTAAAATCGAACCAGTTTGAGTTGGTAGCGTTACCAGGCGTACCGTTGTAACCATAAGGGAAATTGGCACTTAGGTAGCTGTTTTCGCCTCCTTGAACAGAATTAATAAAAGCACGTAATGTAAATTGTTTGTAGGTAACTGTATTTTGAACACCAAATAAATAGCCAGGTTCGGTATTGCCAAGGATTTTTCTGTCGTCGGCGGCAGTTATTTTGTTGTCTCCGTTTAAGTCTTCCAGCCTGTACGTACCTGCTTGAAAACCAGCTAGTTTCTCATCTGCCAATTGATAAATTCCTTTTGTATTGTAGTCATAGATTGTTCCAATAGGTTTGCCAATAAACAAGCCACTCGCCACTAAATCGTCCTCGATACCATCATTGTTTTTGTCTTCACCCAAAATAGATACCACTTTATTCCTATTTCTTGTAAAGTTAAAGTTCAAATCCCAAGAAAAATCCTTGGTTTTGACAGGCTGAACGTGTAACATCACCTCAATTCCTTTGTTATTTATCTGCCCTAGATTGGTAAATACATTCGAGAAACCAGAGGTTTGAGGCAAGGTTTTTTGCCATAACAAATCAAAGGTGTTGGAGTTATAATATTCAATATTACCGTCAATACGGTTTTTTAAGATAGCAAAATCAATTCCTACGTTTATACCACGAGTTCTTTCCCATTTGAGGTCAGCATTGGCCAACGACGAAATAGAACGGCCAATGGACGTAAGACCTCCATCGCCAAAAACATACTTAGAATCATCAGTTGCCGAAACCCTAGCCAAAGAGCTATATCTGCTTACTTTGTTTCCATTTTCGCCATAACTTCCCCTAATTTTTAGGTAATCAATGCCTGGCACTTTAAAGAATTTTTCCTCTGAAATAACCCAGCCCAAACCAACGGAAGGAAAAACGCCAGTCTTGTTATTTTTTGAAAAACCACTAAACCCATCACGGCGTACGGTTGCCTTAAACAAATATTTTCCGCCATAATTATATTCCAAACTCCCAGCCTGAGACAATAATGCCTCATTCCATGCCGAAGACGATATTTTTTGAATTTCGGCTTGTTGTAAACTGTTATACGATAAATTCAAGTCTGCAAATCCCGTACCCGTTGCCGACGTATTATTGAAATCCACGGTATTGTATTCATACACTCCTGTAAGGTCTATTTTGTGTTTGCCAAAACTCCTCGAATATTTAAGAATATTTTGAAGCGATTGTTCGTACTGAGTAGCATCATTTTTTTGAGCCTGACCCGTTTGACCAGCTTGATAAATAGAGGCACTGTAATTCTTAAAGTATTTCAAGTTATTACCAAAAGTTGCACGATAACTCAAGCCTGGGATTGACGGAATCCGAATAACCCCATATAAGTTACCCACCAAACGGCTTTGTACTTCGTAACGGTCGTTTTCTGACGATAAAAATGGGTTTACGTTAAAATCTCCGATTGGGTTTATTCTATAATTGCCGTTATCGTCTCGTGGCAAAACCAATGGGTTTGTACCCACAATTGAGTTCATATCGGGAGCATCTTTGAAGAAATTCATAAACGACCCTGATGTATTAACACCAACGGTAAGCCATTTGGTTACTTCAGTGTCTAGGTTGATACGCATGGTGTATCGGCCATAATCATCATTTTTGATAAGCCCTTTTTCGTCGGTATATCCACCCGACATAAAGTAATTTGTTTTGTCAGACCCTCCCGCAATACTAACGTTATGATTTGAAATCAAGGAGTTTTGGGTCAATTCGCCATACCAGTCATAATCATTAGTAGAATTTGCCCCTGCCAATGAAACAGGAAAACGCTCTGAATTAGAAAACGTCCAAGCCGAATTTGGGGACGTATAGCCAGACTCCTTCGTAAAAGCAGTTAGGTAATTGATGTCTTTGATTTTTTCAAGAAATGCTTCACGGCGTAACAATTTGGCATTGACCGTGGGCGACGACACCGCATAGCTCCCCGAATAGGTAATGGTTGGCTTTGTTGAAGATTTACCTTTTTTGGTAGTAATCAAAATTACACCATTGGCGGCTTGTGAACCATAAATGGCCTTGCTACTAGGGTCTTTCAGTACATCTACATTAGATACATCGGTTGGGTTCAAATCCGAAATCCTACCATTAAAAATCATACCATCTACAATTATCAATGGCGAAGTATTACCATTGAGTGTAGATGTACCCCTAATATTGATAGAGGGTTCGTCGCCAGCACGGTTGGTTTGGCCAATGGTTAGGCCAGGCAACGAGCCTTTCAAAGATTGTAAAATACTAGCGTTTGGTGATTCTCTGAAAGCCACCAAATCGGCAGAGGCTATAGAACCCGTCAAGTCTTTCTTCTTTTGTGTACCATAACCCACCACCACAACCTCGTTGAGGGTTTTGTTATTCGATTTTAATTTGATATTAACTTGAGTACGATTACCCACAATTGCCTCTTGTGGCTCAAACCCTACCGATGAAAACAGTAAGGTAGTATTTGGGCTTGGTAATACAATCGTATAACCACCATCAACATTTGTTAAAACTCCTTTTTGTGTACCTTTTATCGTAACACTTACGCCAGGAATGCCCTGCCCGTCTTCCTCGGACGAAACCGTTCCTTTAATTGTTTGGCCATAAACAGCAGTTGTGCAAAGCCAAACAAATACCCACAGCCATCGATTAGACTTGGTTTGTAAATTTTTTTTCATTGGTTTTGTTAATTTATACATTATCATTGTTGAATAATACTATTACAATACAATATTATTATAGATTTGACAACAATACAAATTTTTTGAATAAATATGTTTTTTTATATAATTATTGCAAGAACCCATTATTAAAATAATACTACCTATACACTCCAAATTGTAAATAAATCATAATGAATATTAAAATAATTATAAAAAAATATTCCTGCATTTACCTTAAATATTTTACCAATTTTTTTTGAACATAATATATTTGTAATTTTACTATCACATTAATAAAGTATTAAAATGGTACAAGTCCTATTAAAAGCATTCGATATTTTAGAATTAGTTGCCCAACGAAAAGGGCAAGCAATTTCATTGACTGAAATTTCGGAGGAATTACAGATTAATCAGGCTACGGCCGCCAATATTATCAATA
>JAYWHL010000198.1:0-3717 GCA_043777715.1 Cytophagaceae bacterium
GGAATTATCAGTACCACAATCTTATCGGTTTTGGTTATTGCTAATCTAGGACTAACGGCCTTTGCCTTGGTTACTTTGCCTGTGGAGTTCGATGCCAGCCGTAGGGCATTGGCTTGGATAGAGCAAAAGGGAATTGTAAATGCCAACGAATATGACGGTGCAAAAGATGCCCTTTGGTGGGCGGCAACCACCTACGTTGTGGCCGCATTGGGAGCTTTGGCCAATCTGATGTACTATGCAAGCCTATTGCTCAATAGAAGAAACGATTGATGGTTTTACTACGATTTTACGAGATAAATGGTAGGCTTTGCTAAGAGAAGCCTGCTGTAAACTAGAAAAAAAGCAATTTTTTTATGTGAAATTGTAGTTTCAATGAAGAGTCACGATTTTCTAAAAAAGCTCTACCCAAAATTAAACGGGAGTTTGAAACACAAAAAGGAGTAAAAAAATAATAATTTTTGTAGATTTGTTTCATGGATTTTTATAATGAAAACAACAGATTTATCTCAATTCTTTCAGATTATGGTTTCAAAGCTACTTTTGGCAATCAAGCTGATACCACGTTTCTCAAAAAGGCATTACAAGCCTTGATTGGCTCGCCTATACCAATAAAATTACTTGAGTTTGCCAAAAATGACATTTCAGCTATCACAATTGACAGTCGAAGTGGAATCTATGACGTTTCCTGCATTGATGTAAACGAAAATCACTTTATTGTAGAAATGCAGTTGAGTGAGTATCCTGAATTTATTCAACGCATGAAATTTTACGCTTTACATCGCTTTAACACTTTGGTAAAAAAAGGCGAATACAAATTTGAAAATCTCCCTAAAATTTACTGTATTGGTATTTTAGCGAAAAGTATTTTCTTACAAATAGCTGATTATCAAAACATTGCCATACTTCGTAATACTAAAAATGAAACTATTGACGACCAAATGGCGTTTATAACGGTGGAACTTGATAAATTCAAAAAGCAAGAAAATGAAGTTATAACCGATTTGGATAAACTGATTTACACGATGAAAAATTTACATAAAGTAACAGAAGTGTCTCAATTTCCAGTATTTTGGAATGAAGAGTGGCTCAAAAAAGCCATTTTGGAAGTAGATACTCGCAATATGACATCAGAACAAAAATTGGCTTACGAAATGACAATTTCGGCAAATGCTTTAGCAGTGAAAAATGAAAATAAGAAACTAAAACAGGCCAAAGAAGAAGAAAAAATTGAAGTTATTAAAAAATGCTTGACAAAAGGTTTTGATGAAGAAACTACTGCTGATATTGCAGGGACTACGGTAGGTTTTGTTGTAGAAATAAAACGACAACTTTCTGATAATTAGACTTATTGATTTCATAGAAAACTGCCTTCCAAAAGAAGGCAGTTTTTTTATGAAATCATATTACACCGCCTTTATTTGGCTGCCCGTTTCTTCGTGATTATGAATATGCAAATAGCGGTCTATTTCGTGTTGAAGTTCCTCAACGTGCGAAATAATACCCACAATTCGGTTTTCTTTTCGGAGGGATTTTAATGTTTCAAAAACAATTTTTAAGGCATCTTTATCCAAAGACCCAAAACCTTCGTCAAGAAAGAAAAAGTTTTGGCGATTATTTTGCTGTGAGCTATCGGCCAAGGCTAAGGCCAAAGCCAAAGATGCTTGAAATTTTTGCCCACCCGACAAGCTGCTGGCCGAACGGGTTTTACCTCCGTTTAGTAAATCTCTGATAATAAACTCGTTACCTTCTGAAAGCTCAAGCTGTAATTGCTGGCGGGTCATTAAATGGAAACGTTCGTTGGCTTGATTACAGATGTTTTGAAGGTAAGTAGTCGAAGCAAAATTAACAAAACCATTCGACCTAAACATTTCTTGCAAAGTTTTTAGGGTATCAGCACGCAACAGTTTCGCCTCTTTTTGTTTTAGGATTTCGGCTTGTTTCAATAAATCTTTTTCCATATTCGCCACCTCTTGTGCCAACTTACCCAAAGTTTGGTTCAATTCTTTGGTTTTTGTTGCATTTTCTTTTATTAAATCTCTGATTTCTAGCAGTTTAGCTTCTTCAAAAACCTTGTCTTGGCTTTGCTCTCTCAATTTCAAATACCTTTCTTTTGCCACCTCGTGCTGAACCTGAAAATCGTTAATGGCTTTTTCTTCGTCTGTAAAAGAAATTTGCAAGGCCAAAATTTCTTTAGCCTGACCAACATCATTAAAAGAAGTTTTGGCCAAAGCCTTCGTCAATTCTTCCGAAAGGCTCGTTATGGCTACGTTAAGCAATGCTGCTTGGTCTTGCAAAGAGGTTTTTTTCTGTTTTTCAGTAATCAAAACTTCTTTTAATTTGTAAAATTGTTTTTCGGTTTCAAGATAACTTTTTTCTATTTCAAGATACTGATTATCAATGCTTTGCTTTTTTTCTTTGATGTTTTGAACCAAGGCTAACGACAAATCATCTACTGCAAAAAGGGTGATTTGAGCCAATAACGACTGCCGTACTTGGGTTTTTGTTCCGTTTTCGATAGCCAAATTTTCAAGCGGTTTCTCGTATTTTTCTTTTTGTTCTATCTCATTTTTTTGTAAAATTTCGTCTAATTCGCCCAAGCGTTTTAAGGCATCTTCAAACGATTTTTGCCAAAGTTTTCGTGCCGCTAAAGCCTTGTTTAGGTCTTCGGAATTGTTTTTGTCAAAGCCTTTTTCTTGCCAAACAAAAAGAACATCATTAGCCAAAATCTCGTCGTTAGCTCCTTTGTATCGTTGCTTGATTTCGGCTTTTTGATTTTCAAAAAATGATAATTTTTCGCCCAATTTTTCAATTTCTAGGATAGATTTTGAAAGTAATTCGGCTGATTTTTTTAGGTTAAGTTGCTGTTTTTCAATGGCTTTAATCTCATTTTCTAAATCTTGGTTTTCTGATAGTGGGGTTGGGTGATGCACCGACCCACACAAAGGGCAAGCCTGCCCGTCGGCCAAGGCATTGGCATGATTTTGAAGTGCTTTTTGGGTTTGGAGTTTAAGTTTTTGTGGGTCCAGTTCATCAGTATTGGTCAATAATGTTTGGCGATGTTCTGCCAAAAACTGACTAATGTTTTCAAGCGGCCACTGTTGTTGGTTTTCATCAAGAAAATCGGCTAGGAGCGTATCAATCAGTTTTTTTCTTTGATAATTTAATGTTTCTAAGTTTTTAACTAAAACATCGGCTTCATCTTTTATTTTTTGGCGGTTTTCTTTTAGATTTTTATCTGTCCCAAACCAAACTACAAGTTCGTTGATGAGGCCATCGTCGGGCTTGTTTTCTTGCAAATTGCTCAACAATTCTTGCGTTTCTGTTTTTTGGATACGGCTTTTTTCTGTATTGCTTTTAAACACCTGCAAGTCTTCTTGGACTTTGGTTATGTGTTGGCTTATTTTCAGAATTTGTTCTTCTAATTCTCTGATATTCAGAAATTTACTTAATTCTTCACTTTGTTTTTCTAGGTGTTTTCGGTTGTCGTATTCTGGTTTTAGTTTTGCAAAAAGTTGTTCAATTTTCACAAAACTTTCTTCTGATTGAGCAAGTATTTTTGATGATTTTTCGAGGGCTTCGTTCGTGATTTTTAAGTCGTTTTGGCGGTCATTTTGTTTATCTAAAACAGGTTTAATGTACTGTAAGGCTTCCCGAAACTTCTCTAGTTTTTTGGCTCTGCTTTGAAAGTCCTCTTTTTGGGTTTCTAGGGTGTCGAGT
>JAYWHL010000199.1:0-3712 GCA_043777715.1 Cytophagaceae bacterium
TTGGTCATGTCGAAATACTTATGCAAGGGTTCTGGAAAAAGCCTATCCCAAGCACCTTTGGTAGGAAAAGGCCCAGGAGCAATGGCATTTACCCTGATGCCGTATTTGGCCCACTCCACACCCAAAGATTTGGTCATGGCCAAAACGCCCGCCTTCGACACCGCCGACGGAACAGTATAGCCAGAGCCTGTGTAGGCATAACTGGTAATGATATTGAGGATAGTTCCTGCTTGTTTATTAGCTATCCAATGTTTGCCCAAAGCGAGTGTAAAATTAACCGAACCTTGAAGCACAATGCCTATGATACTTTCAAAGGCTTTGTGACTGAGGCGTTCGGTGGGGCTAATAAAGTTACCAGCCGCATTGTTGAGAAGGCCGTCGATTCGGCCAAAAGTACTTAGGGTTTTTTCTAAAACATTCAGTACTTCGTCGTTTTTGCGTACATCACAGGCCACGGCCAGCACTTTGCCGCCTGTTTCGGCCATAAGTTCAGCCGCTGTGGCATCAATTACGTCTTGTTTTCGGCTACAAATGGTAACATTTGCCCCTAATTGTAGGTAATATTTGGCCATTGATTTGCCCAAACCCGTGCCACCACCCGTAACGATGATGGTTTTACCCTTTAGGGCATCTTCTTGTAACATTCCTTGTTGATAAAGCATTTTTTTTAGTTGAAGTGCTGCAAGCTGTAAGCAATGTGCTTTAGGCTGTTAGCTTTTGATTGATGATTATTTTATTTCGATGTATTGATTTATAGTAAAATACCTGCTAGACAATTTCCGATTTTACCCCACCCTAAATCCCTCTCCAGTTGGGAGGGACTTTTGAAAGCACTCAAAAAACAAGAATGTCCAGTACTCAGGTAAAAATCTGCCTACCACCTTAAACTCCCTGATACACAGGCTCTTGTTTGGTTATTGTGGCTTGGAATGCCGTCATTAAATCGTCAGAATAAAACATGGCGGCGTTCCAATTGGTAATGTATTCTAGGCTTTCGGCCACAGTATGGTCTCTTGCAAAAAGGATATTTCGTTTTGTTCCTCTGATTGATAATGGCGATTTGGAGGCGATTTGCTCGGCTATTTTTGTTACTTCGGCCAAAAGGCTTGCTTTGTCTTCAAACACATGGTTTACCAAACCACAGGCTTTGGCTTCGGCTGCAAACATTTTTCTGCCAGTATAGGCTAGTTCACGGCAAAGGCCATCTGAAATTAGTTTGGGTAATCTTTGAAGCGTGCCCAAGTCGGCCACCATTCCTAAATCTATTTCTTTGATGCAAAAAAAGGCATCTGCACTACAATATCGCATATCGGTTGCGGCAACCAAATCCACACCACCACCAATACAAGCACCATGAATGGCCGAAAGAACGGGCTTTGATATTTTTTCGGCGGTGGTTAAAATATCTTGAAAATCTAAAAGGAAATTTCTGAATTTTTCACGCTTTCTACCTTCACATTTATCTTGAGTTAGGGTGTTGGTATTCATCAACATACTGAGGTCTATGCCTGCACAAAATAGCTTGTCGCCCTCGCCGCTCAACACTATTGCCCGAACGTTGGGGTTTTGGTCGCAATGCAAAAGTGCGGCCCTGTATTCGCTCCATGCTTCATGGTTGAGGGCATTGGCTTTGTCGGGTCTGTTGATGGCCAAATGAGCCACCTGATTTTGGATTGTTAGATTGAAATATTGTAGGGTCATGTTTTTTGTTTTAGGCTATTGATAAAAGGTTAAAATTCTGATTTTTAGTGTGTTATATTATTTGTAAAGACTTTGTGCCAAGGAGATAGGTTTGGTCTAAATCGTTTAACACATTACCAAAATTTTGCCTCTTCGGCCTTCGGTATCGGCGTGAGTTACGGCATCTTTTATGTTGTCTAATGGATAGCGTTGCTCGATGGGCAATACAATTTCTCCGCTCGATAATAGCTTCACTACATTGGTCATTACCTCTTTTCTAGCTTCGGGATTAGCCGTTCTTAACCACGAACTCAACCAAAAACCTTTGAGTGTAATTTCTTTAAATATCATCGTTCCTGCATTGAGGGGAATATTATCAACACTCAAGGAGCCATATACCAACATTTTGCCTCCTTGTGATAAACAAGGGATAATTTCGGCAGCGGCTTGCCCTGAAATGGCTTCTAAAATACAAGGTACGCCCTGCCCGTTGGTTATTTCTTTTACTCGTTTGGCCACGTTTTCGATGCTGGTGTCTATAATTTCGGTAGCACCAAGGGCTTTCAACTCGGCTATCATATCGGGTCGCCTAACGGTACCAATCGTTTTGATGTCTTTAAGTTTACAAACTTGGATAACCATTTTGCCAAAAGCCGACCCCGCTGCCGAAAGCATCAACCAGCCACCTGCCTCAACGCCCGAATCCAAAACCATGGCATAAGCCGTGAAGGGATTTACGAACAATTGAGCCGCTACATCATCGGGCATCGTTTCAGGAACTGGAATAACGGTTTTGGCCACGGCAATAGCATATTCGGCCCAAGCCCCGATGGTCGTAAAACTTACCCGTGTGCCAACGGCCAAACTAACGCCCTCGCCAGTTTCTTCGATAATCCCTACGCCCTCAAAACCTGCTGGCGATGGAAAAACAGGCCTGATTCCATAAAGATTTTGGACAAACATGGTATCGGACGGATTGATGGGCGAGGCAATTACTTTTACCAAAACCTCTCCATTTTTTGGGCTGGGTTTTGGTAATTCTTTAATTTCTAAAACCCTAAAAGGATTACCTGCGGTGTCGAATATGGCTGCTTTCATGCGATGATTGTTTTCAAATTTATATTTTTCGTAAAAATAAGCATATAAATTTGTTATGCAAGCATACTATTTTATTTGACAAATAGCCTCTGCCACTTGTCGGCCTGTTTGCATGGCCGCATTGAGCGAAGGGTAGGCGGTGTGGTCGCCACACTGGAATATGTTTTCTGAAATTTTGGGCTTAAAAATCTTATTTTTTGTAAACGAAGGCAGGGCTTCGGGCAAATGATAGGTTTTGAGGCGTTGCCAGTTTTGTACTGTTGAGCCAAACCATTCGGTCAATTCTTGTTTTATTTTTTGAGTTAAATTTTCTTCATTTACCAATTCAAGTCCAGTGGTACTTACCGAAACCAAGGCTTGGTTTTGGGGAGAATATTGTGCTGAAATATCCGACATTATGGCCACGTGATGCACCGAAGCCAAGCGATTGGGGTTGAGCATCAACATTTTAGAGGTATCAGGAGAAACATCTGCCGAAAAATAGGTACAGGTAGTTTTATTAAATTTTTGCTCGAATTTTGTTCCTAATAAATTTGCGGAGGCTTTGGCATCGGTAGCCAATACAATATAATCTGAATCAATGATTTGGCCATTTTCTAACCTAATTTCGTGGCCATCTATTTGCATTACTTTGGCGTTGAGTTGGATAGCTATTTGAGGAAGTTTGGCCGCAATTTGATTTGGAATTTCCTGCATACCTTTGGCGGGAATCATGGCATTACCCGTGAAAAATTGTTTGAAGGTAAACTTAAAAAAACTACTGGCGGTTTCGAGGTCATTTTCGAGGAAAACTCCCCCAAAAAAAGGTTTAAAAAATTGTTGAATCATGCGGTCTGAATAACCATAATCTTTCAAAAATTGTAGTGTAGTTTTAGTGCTTTCTTCAAAAAAAGTTTGATTATCGGCATCTTCCAAGGCCATTGTTTGCTTAAAA
>JAYWHL010000200.1:0-3708 GCA_043777715.1 Cytophagaceae bacterium
TCGGTTTCTCTAAAATATTTTCTCGCTAAACTAGCCCTTCAAAACCGCTAATTGATTATCTTTGTTTGTATCAACAAAATCATATTTTTTAACAAATAATTTAAATTTTCACAATCCTGTCATCATGAGAAAAAACATTACCTGTACGCTAGGGCTAATATTAGCTCTATTTTTTAGTTTAGAAACCTTTGCCCAGAACAGTATCACTGGTAAAGTAACCGATGGTAGCCAGCCTTTGGGCGGTGCTAATGTTAAAGTAAAAGGTACAAATATTGGTACAATCGTTAATATCAATGGCGATTATAAATTGAGTACTGCTCAAAAACTACCTTTTACTCTTGTTTTTAGTTTTGTGGGTTATCAGAGTCTTGAAAAAGAAGTTACGGCTTCGGGTGTAGTAAGCGTGAGCCTTGTAGAACAAAATATTTTGAGCGAAGAGGTCGTGATTTCGGCCAGTCGTGTTGAGGAAAGTATCAAAAAAGCGGCCGTTACCGTAGAAAAACTGGGTATCAGACAATTACAACAAACCGCCGCCGCCACGCCATTTGATGCCCTTCAAAACCTGAAAGGCGTGGATTTATTGACCCAAAGCCTTAGCTTTAAGTCGGTCAATCTTCGTGGTTTTGGTGCCAACAACAACAACCGTTTCGTACAATTAACAGACGGTATGGATAACCGCTCGCCAGGTTTGGGCTTTGGTTTTGGAGGTGTGGCTGGTATTTCGGACCTTGACATCGAAAGCATCGAGATTCTCCCTGGGGCGTCATCGGCACTATATGGTCCTGATGCTTTGCAGGGTTTGCAATTAACCCGCTCTAAAAACCCCTTTGATTATCAGGGGCTTAGTAGCATGATAAAATTGGGGGTAAACAATATAGGGTCGTCGTTGGGGGGTAAACTTTATACAGATATTGCCCTTAGATATGCCAAGCAGATTAATGATAAATTGGCTTTTAAAGTAAATTTTCAGAGACTAGACGGTACAGACTTTGTGGCCGATGATTATTCTGACCGTTCTCACAGAGACCGCCTTGGTTTTTGGGCAACCGATGCCGCCCGTGGAGGTGTGGCTACGGGCATAGCCTTTGTACCCAACAGCGACCCAAATACAAATTTGCGTTATGACGGTTTGAATAGCTATGGTGATGATTTTAACAATGGTAACTCATCGCTTACGTTTGGAACGGGGGCGGCTATTCCTGCCAATTTGCGTGGCCAATTGGTTACTCGTCCAGGCTACACCGAGTTAGATTTGCTCAGAAACAATGGAAAAGTAACCAATACACGTGCCAACGTATCGGTTTTTTATAAACTTACTAACAAAATTCAGGCTTCTTTGGGTTGGTATTATGGCAACGGGAATTTTATCCAAACGGCTGGAAACAGGGCTTATTTTCCTGATTATCAACGCCATCAGTTAAAGTTAGAATTATCGGCTGATAATTTCTTTGTGCGGGCCTACACCACTCAACAAACCGCCGAGGGCATAAACCTTGCCCAAATAGCTTATGCCATCAACAATGCTTACAAAACGTCGGCAACGTGGGGGGCAGATTTTGCAACCGCTTATGCGGCCAATGGCGGTAATATCGGAGCATCTCGTGCGGCCGCAGGGCAGTTTGCAGCAGGTGGTGCGGACTTTAATAGGGTTTGGGACGCCATGGCTTCTACCAATAATAATGTCAGAACTGCTATTATTCCACAGGGAGGAACGTTGGGTATTTTTGGAGCAAAAGCTAAAGATAATAGCTCAATGTATCATTATGAAGGAATGTATAATTTTAAGAATCAGATAAAATTTGCGGAAGTTATTGCAGGAGCCAGTTTGCGTAAATTTGTGTTGAGTTCGGCAGGGACGAGTTTCCCAACCAGAGACAATACCCCAACAGGAACAGAATATACCGTAACCGAAACGGGTGCTTATGCCCAAGTTTCTAAAGAGCTAAAACTAGCCGAAAACATGACCTTTAAGCCAACCGTGGCGATTCGTTATGACAAAAACGAATATTTTGACGGCGGTTTTACGCCAAGAGCCTCGGGTGTGTTTTCGTTCGGAGATCATAATTTTAGAGCATCTTGGCAGAGTGCTTTCCGTAACCCAGCCCCAGCCCAATTGTTTGCTATTCCAGCAGCTACGGGTGGTGCAGTAGGAGGGGCAGTAGTAGCCGCCACCGCCGCCAATTTGTATAACAATCCAGCCTATTTGCAGGTGGATATCAATGATTTCTTAGCAGGTAGAATAGACGAAGCTGCACTAAAAGGCAAGGCTTATAACCCAAGTAGATTTACAACCGAAAAAATTAAAACTTGGGAAATTGGTTATAAAACCTTAGTAGCCAATAAGTTATTTGTAGATGCTTTTTATTTTGGTAGTAAATATACCGATTTTATTGCCGCTCAAAACTTTGCACAGTCTATCGGGGCATCGCCTTCTATTGCTGATTTTAAGCCAGGTGGAGCAGGTAGCCGTCCTTTGCAGATTAACTTTAATAACTTTAACGAAATCAACGTTTCAGGCTTTGGTTTTGGCCTAGAATACGTATTGCCAAAAGGCTATGCCCTATCAGGAAACTTTGCTAATCAAGTTGGCCGAGTTACGTTGAAAGACGCCCAAGGGAATATTCTTAAAGATAGATCTGGAGCGGAACTTAACAATGTAAAAATGTCTGACCCTAATGTAGCCCAAATTGCTCGTAACTTTTTTATCTCTCCCGAAAACCGTTATAACATCAGTTTTGGTAATCCAAAGGTTACAAAATTGATGGGCTTTAATGTAAGCTATCGTTGGACAGACAAAATGTGGGTAGAACAAGGAGCAACGGCAGGAGATGTTTTCTTGCCATCTTGGAGTACCTTCGATGCCCAAGTGTCGTATAAAGTGCCTTCAATCAAATCTATCATCAAAGTAGGCGGTAGCAACCTCTTTAACCAGTATTATGCCCAAGGCTATGGTATTGCTAGAATTGGAGGGTTGTATTATGTTTCTATCAATTTTGATGAGTTTTTGAGATAATAAATCAGAAGATTAAGATTTTTAATGTCGTTTAACGTCGGGGAGGCTCAAAGCCTCCCCGACGTTTGTTTTTAGTCTACGTTTGTTCTTAGCATCAAAGCCTCCCCGACGTTTGTTTTTAGCCGAATTTGTTCTTAACATCAAAGCCTCCCCAACGTTTTTTTTGGTCGAATTTGTTTTTAAATAAAAACTACTTCATTAATAAGGTCAGCACCAACGGCCTCGTTTACATTCTTAATAATGAGACCTTTACCCTTAAAAAGTTCTTCTCGGAGTGGTGCCGACGAAAGCTGGAGGTAAAGAATTTTATCAGTAACAAAAATTTTGGTGGTGCGGCTGGCTATGGGTTTGCCCATGATGGCTTCCCAGTGTGATGTGATGTAGGTTTCATTAAATTTTCCCTTTAGTTTCATGGCATTCAGATACGATTCTATGGCATCGCCTAGGCTAATGGCATCGGCTTTGCGGTTGGTATTATTTTTGTTAAAACGATATACTTGGGCCATATTTTAAGAAACGAAAAGGTTGAAGTTTAAGAACATAAATTGATAATATCCTTATCCAAAGGTACACTTTTGACTAGCGTCATCAAAATTTAATGATTATCCTAAATCAGATTACCTCAAAAAATAAAAAGCTAAGTACTTGGAATACTGACTATTCTATTTATTTTTGACAACATTTTGGTTTTCTGT
>JAYWHL010000201.1:0-3708 GCA_043777715.1 Cytophagaceae bacterium
CGCCAAAATTGAGGTGTTGGGCAACGATTTGAAAAGAATGGCAAATTAAAAAAACGTATTTTCTTTTTGTAGAAACTTGGTTGTTTAAAAAAACAGAATTGACAAGATGAAAGTATTTTTTCTCCCAAATTTCATCTGTTTTTGCAGGATTTCCAGGCCCACCCGAACTAATCAATATATCAAAGTCGTCAAGGGTAGGGACTTCGGCTTTTATCCTCACTTCATACGTTTTTACTAATATTTCTGCATCGGAAATCCTTGAAAATTCCTCACAAATTTGTTGAATACAAGCCAATCCTTTGTTAGCAAAACCTGCATTCATATCTAAAATGGCAATCCTTAACATGTTATACAAAATCAAAAGTTAAAAAAACGGAAGGAAATTTTCTCAAAAATCATTTTCATTCCATTTTATATTATCTAACACCAAATTGTGTTTCTTCTACAATATAATCGACAACTTTGGTCAAATCTCTTGTGCGTTCCCAAACAGCCAATTGCCTGTCTGCCCCACTTCCCATTTCTAAAATTTGATGGATATATTCCACTTCTTTTCTCGACCCCAATTCATCAACCACGTCATCAACAAAATCTATCAGTTCCATTGCCAAATTTCGGTATGGCACTTCCTCTTGTTTTCCAAAATCAATCAGTTTGCCTTGGATTCCGTAGCGGGCAGCCCTCCATTTGTTTTCGTTTATTAAAATTCTTCTGTATGAACGATAATTCAAATTCATTTTCATCAATTTATAAACTTTAGCCACCAAGGCTTGAATAAGGGCAGCTATACAGATGGTTTCATCTACCCGCATGGGTACATCACAAATCCTAAATTCGATGGTATTAAAAAAGGGGTGTAACCTAATGTCCCACCAAATTTTTTTTCCGTTATCAATACAATTTGTTTTGATTAATAAATTCAGATAATCATCGTATTCATTCGCAGATGCGAAATAATCGGGGATACCCGTCCTTGGAAATTTATCAAAAACCTTTGAACGATAACTCTTAAAGCCAGTATTTCGGCCACACCAAAACGGTGAATTGGTGCTGAGGGCATAAATATGTGGCAAAAAATAACGCACCGTATTTAAAATCTGAATCCCTTCGTTTCTGTTTTCAATGCCCACATGAACGTGTAAACCAAAAATCAAGTTTGAGCGAGCCACATCTCTCATTTCGTCTATCAATTCATCATAGCGAGGATTTGGTGTAATGAGTTGTTCTTGCCAATCAGAAAAAGGGTGTGTTCCCGCCGCTGCAACTTTAAGATTTTGCTTGTCGGCAAGTTCTAAAATCATTTTACGGAGGTACGTTACCTCTTCTCTTGCTTCTTGGATATTATGGCAAATATTAGTACCCACCTCAACAACGGCTTGGTGCATTTCGGCTTTAACCCGCTCTTGTAGTTGTATTTGTCCACCCTCCACAATCTTACTCATGTGGCTTCTCAGTTCCCTAGTTATAGGGTCGATGGTCTGAAACTCTTCTTCTATTCCTAGTGTAAATTGTGGCATAATCATATTATTTAATTTGCTATCAACTTAATAATGAACTAATTGGCAAGTCGTTACACGAATTTTTAACTAAAGTTCCCCACGTAAGATTCATTTGGTTTGCTTTGTGGTTTTGTGCTTTTTCAATTGCAAATTTTGCTGCGTGTTCAACAACCCACTCAAAGTTTTCTTGCCCAACCGAATAAACGTCTGCATCTGGGGCGGGATTACAAAAATCAATGGCCAAAGGAATGCCATCTCTCACTGCAAATTCTACCGTATTGAAATCATAACCCAAACCTTTATTTAACTTTAATACGTATTCCTCGACGGTTTTTAACAATTTTTTGGCGGCGGGTCCCGTTGGCATTTCGGTTGCGTATCTTAAATGATGTGGATTCCGAGGTTCATAAGCCATAATTTTAACATATTTTCCGCCAATACAATAGCACCTAAAATAATCCGTAAAATCTACCGATTCTTGGAGCATCATAATTAGTTGCTCGGTTTCGTCATAGGCCGTAAACAATTCTTCTTTGTTTTCAACTTTGTAAACATTTTTCCAGCCTCCGCCATCGTGGGGTTTCATGTAGGCAGGAAAACCGATATGGTTAAAAATCTCGTCCCAAGGCATCATGTTCAGATTCCGAAAAGAGGTTTCGCTTGTATTACTGGGCCTATCTTTTGAAGGCAAAATTACGGTTTTGGGAACAGGAACGCCCATTTTGACTGCTAAGGCATTGTTAAAAAATTTCTCATCGGCACTCCACCAAAATGGATTATTAATTACCGCCGTTCCAGAAATAGCCGCATTTTTGAGATACGCTCTATAAAAAGGTACATCTTGCGAAATTCTATCAATAATAACATCGTAACCGCTAGGCTCTGCTTGCGAAACCATTCCTACCTGTACGGGCTCTGCCATAATTTTTTGACCGCCTGTTTTTTTATTCACTTCTTCTACAAATGCCTGTGGAAAAGTGTTTTCCATACCATGCAAAATACCAATTTTTTTCATTTTTATTAATTTAGAATTGAGATTTATTCGTTGAGTGTCATTTTTGAAATATACATCTCAAACCATTTTATATACGATTGATTATTAGCGTAGGCGTGGCACGTTTTTGAAGCGTACCACGCCTAACAAAATATATGATATTAAAGTAGCCCCACCTAATCCTCCCCAGAAGGGAGGACTTACAAGCAACACGTTATCAGGCATTTATAAAAAGTTAATAGCGATTATTTTGTCTTGACTACTTAAATTTACCTAAACTTTGACAGATATTCGGGAAACATTTCTCGCCAAATAGGCCAGTCGTGTGTGCCATGCCAACGAATATCAAGCCAATGATTTACGTTTTTGAAAGCCAAGACTTTTGAAAGTGTTTCGTTTTCTGCCTTGCAAAAATCGCCCGAACAAGTTCCCAAAACGATATTCATGTTCCAAATTGATGGATTTTGGGCGTTTGGAAGGTAGTCAAAAGGATTATTGAAATAAACATCATCGTCGTAATATCCACTCAAAAAATCTTTTATGTCAAAAGCCGCCCCCATTGTAAACAAATCTGATACTTTTTCGGGATGTTTAAAGGCGAAATTGGCTGCTTGAAATCCTCCAAAACTACACCCTGCCACTGCTACTTTGCTTGTATTACATTCGTTTTGTATGTAAGGAACGAGTTCCTCATTCAAAAAATTATCATATAAAACCGCATTTTTAATTCTGATATTTGGGTGCAAATGTTTGGCATACCATGAATCTTTGTCAATCGAATCCACACAATATACCTTAACTTTGCCCTCCTCAATGAGCGTTCTGGCCGATTCTATCAACTGAAAATCCTTAGCTTCGTAATGCCTACCCATCGAAGTTGGAAAAATCACAACGGGATAACCCCAGTGGCCGTAAATGGCAAGGTCAATATTTTTGCCCAATTGATGCGAATAATATTGGATAGATGTTTCTTTCATGGGGATTTAAGATTAGAATTGGTATCACTGAATTTTTAGTGAATACAATATCAATCATTTTTTTTGATTTTACAAGTATTACCAAGGCATTATAATCATTTAATTTTACTCAAAACTAACCATTCAAAAAGTTTCAAACTATCAAATGAAACACAAATCGACCATAATCACCTACCTATTGTTTTTAATTATGCCCAAAATTTCAGCAAAACCCTATCGTTTTATCGACTTTAAAATT
>JAYWHL010000202.1:0-10411 GCA_043777715.1 Cytophagaceae bacterium
AATGGCACAAAGCAGGTTATTTCTGGTCCTTTCAATTTGGTTATCAACGATATTCCCCTGCCCATAGGGCTGCCCTTTGGGTATTTCCCGATGCCCAAACAACAAGAACAAGGCACTTCGGGGATACTTTTCCCTACCTACGGCGAAGAGCCTCGTGGAAGAGGTTTTTATTTACGAGAAGGGGGTTATTATTTTGCCATCAACGAGTACGTAAATGCCTCTGTAACAGGGCAAATCTACTCTAAAGGAGGTTGGGGGCTTGGTGTAACGTCTCAGTACAAAAAACTATATCGTTATCAGGGTAACCTTGCCATTCGCTATAACAGAAACACCACTGGCGACGAAGCCAACCCCAAAGCCACACCTGATTTTCAGATTAACTGGACACATACGCCACAAAGCCATGGCCGCAGTACGTTTTCGGCTATGGTTAATGCCAGCACCAATGGCTACGGCCAACGTAATGGTTTTGACTCACAGGCATATCTGCAAAGTGCCTTGGGGTCGTCGGTACAATACAGTACCATTTTTAATAATTTTGGGCGAGCGGGCGTTAGTCTTAGGCTCGACCAAAACATGGCTACCAAAGTTCTCAACAACTCCATTGATTATAACTTTGGAATCAATCAGTTTCAGCCCCTCAAAAACAAAAATGCCATTACGCCCGCTTGGTACGAGTCGTTTAGGTTGGCCTTGGATATGAACGGTAGTGTGTCGGTTACCAACGACCTTCGTTACTCAACCCAAAATGCTTATTCTTTTAGGGTCAGTAAAGAAGGGCAAACCTTCAAACAAGACACGGTGTTGCCCGTAAAGGCCGAAAACCTAAGTACCATTTTGGAAGGAGCCCAAATGAAAACTCGCTACGGTGTTCCTATTACTTTGCCCAATTTCAAACTTTTTAAGTTCATTAACCTTACGCCAAGTATTAATTATTCGGGAGAGATTTTTACAAAACGCCAAAGTTTTGAGTATAATCCCAGAGATTCTTCCGTGATTGTTAGGAACACCGAAGGGTTTTTTAATACCTACAATTATTCGTTTTCGGTGAGTACCAATACCCGTGTTTATGGAACGTTTAAGTTTAAACACTTTGGACGATTGGCCGCCATCAGGCATACTTTTGCACCTTCGGTAAGTTTTTCGACTTCGCCCGATTTTTCAGACCCTAAGTATGGCCTTTTTCAAATCGTGAAAGTAAATACAAAAAACGACGTAGTATATGCCCCACGATTCAGAGGGTTGAGTTCTGCCCCCGGGCCTTCGGGGATTATTAGTTTTGGGGCAAGCAATACCTTTGAAGCCAAACTCAAAAGCAAGTCCGACACCGCCACCAAGGCTTTTGAGAAAGTAATGCTATTGGACAACCTAAGTTTTGGGGGAAGTTATAATCTCTTGGCCGACTCGCTCAAATTGTCGGATATTACCATTGGTACAAGTGCCAATATTGCCAAAAAATTTCAGGTAACTTTGGGGGCAAACCTAAACCCCTATAAATACATTGCCGCAGAGGGTTATTATACAGGCAAGAAAATAAATCGGTTTTTGTATGAAGATGGTAAATTGTTGAGCTTACAATCGCTTAATTTTTCGGTAAGTACGAGTTTCAGACCGCCTGGGGCAAAGGCCAAATTAGACCAAAAAAATAGTAAAGATGCTACCAAAGAACAGGTAAAACAGATAAAACAGAATATCGACCAATACGTTGATTTTGATATTCCTTGGAGCATCAATCTTAGCTATCAATATGGCTACACAAAACAGGGCTTGGCAGAGGCTACTGTAATTAGCAGTGCTACCTTCAGTGGCGACTTTAGCCTTACGCCAAAATGGAAATTTACCTTTAGGTCGGGCTATGACTTTGCCACCTTGGCCATTCCCTACACCGACATTGGCGTAACCCGAGATTTACATTGTTGGGGAATGTCGTTCAACTGGATTCCTGCCGCACAGGGGGCAAGAGCCAATACCTATAATTTTGAGATTCATGCCAAATCAACGATTCTTAGAGACCTAAAACTAAGCCGCCGCCGTACTTTCCAAGATAGGGGCGTTTTTCAGTAGTCTAAGAATAAGCATGATGTGAAAAATTTACAATACTTTCAATCCTGTAGCCTACGGCTTATTGCTACTCAAGAACAAAATAAACCACAAAGGAACAAAGAATACAAAGAGTTGAAATTCAGTTTTTTTGTAAACAATTTATGGCTTTTTAGCAGAGTGCTGGGCAATTTTAAATTGTAGGGACGAATAGCATTGGGCAACACCTGCTCGTCCAGCCTCTTTAATTGAAGACGAATGCTATTGGGCAACATTTGCTCGTCCCTACCACAAAAATTGTTGTAGAACTAGATTTGTCTAAGAATATTGCTTTCGCAAAGGTGGTTGGTGAGCCACCAACCACGGAAAAAATATCGTAACTATTTGTATATCAATCCCATAGTCCATGGCTTATCACTACTTATCACAAAAACCTACCTCTCTATTTCTTGATTTCCTTCAATCCAAAAACTTGGGCGTTGTCGTTGTTTTTGGCCAAAACGATAATATTTCCAGTTGCTGTTTTTAGGCTTTTCATGTTGCGTACTTGCCCTTTTACAAAAAATCCTGACGTTTTAGGATTCGTTACAGCATAGTTTCCTTGGCCTTTGTTGGTCAAAACTAGGCCATAGTTGGCATCATAGCGGCCTAGTTCGGGTAATAAATCGTAGAAATTTCCTGCTAAAAATACGTCCATTTTACCATCGTTATTATAATCAAAAAGTTCTATGCCGTGGATAGGGGCAAACTGGGCTTCGATAGGCAAGGCTTTAATACTAAACTTAAAATTGCCCTCATTTATCATAAAACAGCTATTGCCATTGCTTACTTTTCTGACCACGGCATCTTTTAGTTGGTCTTCGTCAAAAATTTCTTGGATAGATTTCCCTGCATAATCGGCGTGTTTCAAGAATTTTTTCTTGATTATGGGCAATTCTTTCTGCAAATCGGGTTTTTGCACCATTGGGTAACTTCTGCCGTCTTCGGTGTAGCAAGTGATAATTTGCTCAACTTTACCATTTTTGTCAAAATCGTTTGTCCAAAGTTCGGCTGGTTGTTTGTCATTGGCCTTTATTCTCGAATTTTGGCCAAGGTTTCCTAGTATAAAATCTAGGTCGCCGTCGCCATCTATATCACTGGCTTTCAGGCAGTTCCACCAACCAGCGTCTAGGTTTAGGTTTTGTAATTTTAGGCCACCGCCCGCTTCGTTTTTGAAAACCTGCACCGCCCCCCAGTCTTGTGTAACCACCAAATCAGGTTGGCGGTCGTTGTTTATATCTGCAAAAGTGGCGTCTGTTACCATGCCTAAAGCACTGGCTTGGGGCATTAGTCTTTTGGTTTCGTCTTTGAAACCACCCTTGCCATTGTTTATCAATAAATAACTTTGGGGTGAAATTCCGTACTCGCCCGATACCATTCTCGAACCTATGAAAAGGTCTTGGTCGCCGTCGGCATCTATATCAGCAGCCACCGCACAAGAGCCATTTGCCAAGATTCTAGGAAATTTTTCGTCTAAACTAAAATTCCCCTTTCCATCGTTCAAATACAACTTATCGGCCAATTCTGGGGCATCGGGCATAAATTCATTACTACCCGTAACTATCAGCAAATCAAGGTCTTTGTCTTGGTCGGCATCAAAAAACAAGGCCGATACCTCTTCCGAAACCGTGTTGGCGTTGGGCAGGGTTTTGGGCGTAAATTTCCCAGTTTTGGCCTGAACAAACAGTTTACCCAAACTGCCCGCTGCTCCTCCAAAATACACATCGTCTAGACCATCGGCATTGACATCGCCCACGGCCAAAGCTGGGCCTTGGGTTGATAATTGTTGTTTGAGCAGCACGTCTCTGTAATAATCAACAAAGGTACTTTCTTGGTGTTTATAGCCCAAGCCTGTTTTTGTTGTGAAATCTTGCAAGGGCTGATTATTGGTGTTTGCTGGTTTGTAAACAAAGAACTGATTGGCGTTTTGATGGTCTAGGCTCAACACTTTGTCGGCCATTGGTTTGGCTAAAGTTTGCATTTTGTCGTCTGGCCAAAGTACCTGTATCGAATCTATTTTGGCATTATCGCCCAAGCCAAAAACCAGTGCATTGTCGGACGATGACTGAAAACCCCGATTAGGCATTTGCTGGAGGCATTGCAAGTTACCACCCTGATATACAGACACTTTAGCCCCGATGCCATGAATATTTTTGGGCGTTCCTTTTAGATTTATTTTCAAAAAATGCGTTTTGTTGTTTTCTACCGAACGATTTTTGAACACTCCCAACGGAGCATTTACATTGTTTACGATAAGGTCGAGGTCGCCATCATTGTCGAGGTCGCCATAGGCTGCACCATTAGAAAACCCAGGTTTGCCCAAACCCCAATTACTAGCCGAATTACTAAATTTGAGATTGCCCTCGTTCCTAAAAGCATAATTTGGAATGGGTTTAGACGATATTTTGTCTATCAATTCTTTATAGTTCACACCGCCAATTTCTATGGCTTGTTGCATGGCTTGTTCGCTGGCCAAAAACGTTACAAAATCTTGGTCGGTTAGGTCTTTGGCTATCCCATTGGCCACAAAAACGTCTTTTTTACCATCGTTATCCATGTCAAAAATCAAGGCCCCCCAGCTCCAGTCGGTGGCGTGCATACCCGTCAAAGCCCCAATTTCTGAAAACGACCCATCGCCGTTGTTCAATTGTAGCATATTGTGCATGTATTGGTAGTAAAAGTCTTTTTTGAGTTTGCTCTGAAAATAGTTATAGTCTTCAAACGTAGAAGTAGTTTTTAGGCGGCGGTCATCGCCTGGGAGCATATCGGTTACAAAAATATCAAGGTTGCCATCGTTGTTAATATCAGCAATATCAGCCCCCATCGATGCCGACGAAATATGCCCCATTTGGTTTTTGATGTCTTCTTTAAACTTGCCATTTTTTTGATTGATATAAAGGTAATCTCGCTCATAAAAATCGTTCGAGATATAAATATCTGGCCAGTTGTCGTTGTTTACATCGCCAATGGTTATGCCCAAACCAAAACCAATCAAACTGCCATAAATTCCTGCTTCGGCACTTATATCTGTAAAATAGGGCTTTTTACTGTCTTTAGTTCCCTCTTTGAGGGCTAGGGTAGGGCTATCGTTCCTAAACAGTTTATCGCCACCTAGATTATCTCGGTATTCTCGTAAGTTTTGGTCTTGTAATTTACTAATGGGCGTAAACGAATTGTTGAGCAAGTAAATATCCAAATCGCCGTCTCGGTCATAATCAAAAAAAGCGGCATGGGTACTAAACCCACGGTCGTCGAGGCCATATTGTTTGGCTTGTTCTGTAAAAGTTGGAATACCGTTTTTGTTGCCTGTGTTTATGTATAACTCGTTGGCACGGTCGTCTTTAGTTCCTTCGGTGTCGGTGGCTCTATTACCCGAATTACAAACATAAATGTCCATCAAACCGTCGCCGTTTACATCAGCAAACGTTACGCCCGTACTCCATTTATGTTGGCCTTTTACGCCTGCTTTTTGGGTAATGTCTTCAAACTCCCAGTTGCCTTTGTTTAGGTAAAGTTTGTTGTCGTCAAAATTAGAACTTACGTAAATATCAGACAAACCGTCGTTGTTAATATCGCCAATGGCCACGCCTCCACCATTATAAAAGTTACGGTACCTAAAAATATTAAAATCTTTGTCGTATCTGATTTCGTTCTGAAACGAAAGGTGGGTTTTATCAGCCGAAAGTTCTTCAAAAAGTTCGTTTTGTTTGCGTTGGTCTAGCGAGCAACTCGCCAAAAAGAAGAGCATAAAAGCCCCGAGTGCATATTTGTACATAAATTGGTAATTATAGCTATTTTAAAAACATACAAAGATACATTAGGAAAAAAGGATTTATAAATTTTGGCCAAAGCAATAGATTTTGGCTTGTAAACACCTCAAGAGCCTAAAGCCAAAAAGGGTAATACAATGGCCTTCTTTACAGAAGAACTTTGTATTACCCTATCTTAGTGGTTTTCGTTTTGTGCTTAGATAAGCCCTGTTTTTTGCAAATATTCAGCAATCTGAACGGCATTGGTGGCAGCTCCTTTGCGGAGGTTATCGGCCACAATCCACATATTGAGGGTTTTGGGCTGGGTTTCGTCCCTGCGGATTCGGCCTACGAACACTTCGTCTTTTCCGTGGGCGTTGATGGGCATTGGATATAGGGCATTGGCGGGGTCGTCTTGTACGATTACGCCTTCGGTATTGTTTAATATTTGGTAAATATCTTTGATGTCAAACTCGTTTTCAAACTCAACATTTACAGCCTCCGAATGCCCTCCGATAGTAGGAATACGCACTGTGGTTGCGGTTACGGCTATGCTATCGTCCATCATTATTTTTTTGGTTTCTAGCACCATTTTCATTTCTTCTTTGGTATAGCCATTCTCCAAAAACACATCAATATGTGGCAAAACGTTGAGGTCTATTCTGTGGGGATACACCTTGGCATAATCTGTTTTGCCAGCACGTTCGTCATATAATTGGTCCACGGCGGCCTTGCCTGTGCCTGTAACCGACTGATAGGTCGAAACCACCACTCGTTTTACTTTGTATTTTAGGTGCAAGGGGTTTAACACCACCACCATCTGAATCGTTGAACAGTTGGGGTTGGCAATGATTTTATCTTCGGACGTTAGGGTATGGGCGTTGATTTCGGGAACAACTAGTTTTTTGGTAGGGTCCATTCGCCAAGCCGATGAGTTGTCTATCACAGGAATACCCGCTGCGGCAAAAAGTGGGGCAGTTTCGAGCGAGATTTTGCCTCCTGCCGAAAAAATGGCTACATCGGGTTTACGAGCAATGGCCTCTTCATAGCCAATTACGGTATAATCTTTGCCAAGATAGCTTACCGTTTTGCCATACGACCGTGGCGAGGCTACGGGTATAATTTCGGATACTGGAAAATTACGTTCTGCCAAAACTTTCAGCATTTCGCCACCAACCAAGCCAGTGGCACCTACTACGGCTACTTTCATTTCTATATTTGATTTGGGGTTTAAAACTTGTTTTATTTCGATAAAGTATCGACTAAAACTTTTCGCAAAATAACACAAAAAAATACAAATAAAATTGTTTTAGTGCATAATTTCTAAGGCTTGTCTAAGAATTATACAATTTTGAAGTTTGAATATTCAGAGTCGTGCCACGCTTCCAAAGCGTGGTACGACTACTTGCCCAGCATATCCGTTATCAATAAATAGAAATAGTAAATCATGAGCGAAATCAATCGTAATTCTAAAATTGTCCAGAACTCAAGCTATTTTGGATAATGAGTATTTTTAAAGAAAGTAATGCAATTCTGCCAATAATAAATATAGCAAAAAAGGTAAAAATTTGTTTTAGAATATTGTTTTTACAAACTTGTTTGGCAAGCCATCAACTACTGAAAAAGCCCTTTGGATTCTTTGTTCCTTAGTGGTTTATTTTTTAGTTACATTTATAACTCGTGAGGTTTGTCTTGAAGTAAATTGACTATTTTGTAAAACCGCCAACATAGAAAAACAGCGGCAAAAGCCAAACCTGCCGTGAGGCCAAGCCAAAGGCCAAAACCTTGATAACCAAGGCTAAAGCCCAAATAATAGCCAATGGGTAGCCCAAAACCCCAATACGCAAAGAGGGTTATGCCTGTGGGAACATTAACGTCGGCAATGCCTCGAAGAATCCCCAAACTCACGGCCTGAATGCCATCAAAGAGCTGAAAAAATCCTCCTATCGTTATCAAAGTAATGGCCACAGGTATAACCTCGGGGTCGTTGATATACAAAGCGGCAATTTGAGGCTGAAACATTAAAAAAACTACGCACCAAAAGGCCATAAACACTGTACCAATCAGAAGGGCAGTAGTACCAGAGTTTAGAATGGCTTGTTTATCTTTTCGGCCCAAAGCGGCTCCTACCCTGATGCCCCCAGCCGCCGCTATGCCTGTTACCATCATATAGGTTGTAGAAACTGGACTAATGGCCACCATGTGGGCGGCTTGTTGTACCGAACTTATCCAACCCATCATCAATTGGGCAAGGGCAAAACCTGCAATTTCGAAAAAACCTTGAAAACCAGTTGGAATGCCTATTTTGAATACTTTTTTTACGATTGGCCACTCCGACACCTCGCTTTTGGTTTGTAGATATTGTTGAAGAATGGCCGTTCGTTTTACATAAATCCAAATACCCAACACCATGTAAGTACGGGCTATGAGTGTGGCCACACCCGCTCCATTAAGCCCCCACTCAGGGAAAATCCATACGCCATTGATAAGCAAGTGATTGAACACAACATTAACCAACACCGCCGAAAGCGTGATATACATCGCTATTTTGGTTTGTGCTAGGCCATCGCTTAATTGTCTGATGGCTAGAAATATAAATTGTGGGAAAACCGAAAGCGTAATAATAGCTAAGTAGCTAACTGCCAGCGTTGTTACTTTGGGTTCTTGCTTAAAAATTTGAAAATTAAGTCCAATCAATATAATAATGATGGCACAAACTGTGGCCGAAATCAAGGCTACTTTTATACCCGCCCTGAATAGGCTACCCACTAGGGCAGGGTTGTTTTCGGCATTGGCCTTAGATACCATCGGGGCAATGACGTTGAGGGCATTAATCCCCAAAATGGCAATGGTTATCCACACGCCATTGGCCGCCCCCGATGCACTTACGGCATATTTTGCCTCGGTTTTGATATGCCCAACCTGAATCGTATCGGCTACGCCCATGAGTATAATCCCTAATTGCCCAAAGGTAATTGGCCATGCCAAACGCAACATGGCTATAATTTCTTGTTTGTAATACTGGTATTGTTTTTTCATATTTTTGATTGGAGCAAAAAGCCCTAAATATTGAGCTTTTTGGCAATTGGCTGTACTGGCCGATACTCGGTATTGGCTTGTTTATTAAGGTGTAGTATATACACAGATTTATAAAGCACTTAAAATCAACTACTTAAAAGCCTTTCAAATTCACCTCTCTTTTGGAGAGGGGGCAGGGAGAGAGGCGAAAAGAGCCATTTTTTGACTAAAATCTGCCTTTTTTGCCTCATCCCAACCCTTCTCCAAAAGAGAGGGACTTTTAACCAATTCTGTGTAGATACCGTAGGTTTATTAAGGTGTTACACTAAAAATAGCCTAGACAAATTTTTGGAGATATACTTGTACTTGAAATGTTTTTGAACTTCTTTTCGTTGTCTAAATTTGATAACAACATTGCTATTTTGTTTTCAATTATGCGTGGCACGCCTTTTTATCATAATAGAATAGGCGTGCCACGCATACCGTACGATTTATCAATGTCGTTATCTAAATCTACTCTAATTTCATATCAAAAAGTCCTTTCGATTTGCTCCAAACCCATACTACGAGCAACATCGTGAGGCCACCGCCCAACAATACCGATGGGACTGTTCCCAGTAAACTAGCGGCCAAACCCGACTCAAATGCTCCGATTTCGTTGGACGAACTCACAAAAATACTATTAACCGATTGTACCCTGCCACGAATATAGTCGGGAGGAACAATCTGCATGACCGTTTGCCGAACCACAACACTGATACTATCAAATGCCCCTGTAAAAAACAACATCATTACCGATAACCAAAAGTTGGTGGATAATGCAAAAACCAAGGTGGCAATGCCAAACCCAGCCACGGCAATAAGCATATTACGCCAAGCGGCATTGGTTGGGGGGTAATAGGCTGTTAATAAAATAGTTAGTACTGCACCAATACTAGGGGCGGCTCTCAGAAGACCGAGTTCTTTTACGCCTACATGAAGAATATCTTCGGCAAAAACAGGAAGAATGGCCACCACTCCACCAAACAAAACAGCAACTAAATCCAAAGAAATACAGTACAATATAATTTTGTTGGTGTAAACAAAATCCCAGCCTTCTCTGATGCTTTGCCAAATATTTTGGGTATTGTCTGGTTTTTGGGGAATGGGTTTTTGGGCAATCAACATTACCAAAACAATGTTGAGTACCAACATCGCCACCACCACCCAAAGCGTGTGGCTAAGTCCTAGATAAGCATACAAAAAACCTGCCACCCCAGGGCCTAAAATTGCCCCAACTTGCCAAAAAGTACTGCTCCAAGTGGCGGCGTTTGAATAAACATCTTTGGGAGTAAGAAAAGCCCGCAAGGCCGAACTTGCAGGCAACGAAAACCCTTTGGCAAAGCCTATCAGCATAATAGCCCCATAAATAACCAATAACATTTGTGATTGCGGAATACTGGCACGGGTGCTTGGATTGGTTACCCATATCAGCACCAGCGAACAAGCAATAATAACACACAGGGCTATTTTGATAATACTTTGCTTGTTTTTGCGGTCGGCCAAATGCCCTCCAAACAAAGCCA
>JAYWHL010000203.1:0-3698 GCA_043777715.1 Cytophagaceae bacterium
CAATTTAGAAGGAGTTGACAGTCGTGTTATTATTGATAAAGAAAATAATAGCTTTCAATTGGTACGTATAGGATGGAATGGTAAGAAACACATCTTCAATGTAGTTATTCATTTTGACATTATTAATGGTAAAGTGTGGTTTCAGCGAAACAACACTGACCGTGAAATAGTAGATGTTTTGATGGAACAAGGCATGGAACGTCAAGATATTGTATTAGGTTTCCAGCCTCCTTTTGCCCGTGGGTATATGGGGTTTGCAGTAGCATAAATGAATTTTCAAAAATATTTAAGTAAGCAATGTTTAATGGTTTAAATGAAATTTCAAATTTAAGATTATCATGAACGAAAATAAAAATAATCAAAGCCGTCGCTCTTTTCTAAAATCTTCAACCCTTGCAGGTGGTGGATTAATGCTTAGTTTTACTTGGCTTTCGAGTTTTAAATCTGATGAAAAGTCAGAGCTATTAAATCTCCCAGGCATGATGAGCGAATTGAACGGCTATCTACAAATCAGCCAAAATAACGTCATCAAAATCTTTTGTCCAAATCCAGAATTTGGGCAAAATGTAATGACTTCGTTGCCTATGATGGTTGCCGAAGAATTGGACGCAGATTGGAAGGACGTGGTAGTGGAAATGGGTGTTCACGACAACGTGAAACTAGGCCCTCAATTCACAGGCGGTAGCAATTCCATAAAAATGTACTGGAAACCCTTGCGAAACGCTGGGGCTTCGGCAAGGCAAATGCTCATTGAAGCAGCCGCCCAAACGTGGGGAGTTCCTGCAACGGAAATCACAACAAAAGCGGGCGTTTTGTCGCATTCGAGCGGAAAAACAGCAAAATATGGCGAAATGGCAAGCAAAGCCGCCACTATTGCCGTTCCAAAAGACGTAAAACTCAAGGCCGTGAAAGATTTTTCGATTGTGAGTAAATCAATCAAAAATGCAGAAGGGCTAAAAGTTGTAACAGGCAAACCGCTTTTTGGAATGGATTACAAAGTTGATGGTATGTTAATCGCCATGATTCAACATCCACCTGCTTTTGGGTTGAAATTGAAATCTTTTGATGCTTCGCAAGCCTTAAAAATGGCTGGAATCAAAGATATTTATAGCTTTAAATTATACGATGAAGGTTTTGAACAGGCAGGTTTCGATACCCGTACCTTCAATGAAATGATTGCCATTGTGGGTAATTCTACTTGGGAAGTAATGAATGCACGTAAAAAACTAATTGTGCAATGGGAAGCCGCTGGCGATGTGAAAGATACAATTAATGGAAGAGGTGGAAAAAAAGAACTAACCGTTCCTGGCAGATTAGAAACCACGGCCAAGCAGTTTGATATGATGGCCGAAATGTCTAAGAAACCAGCCAAAGAGCTAAGAAAAGACGGAGACCCAGTAGCGGCTTTCAAAAATGCGGCTTTGGTTATCGAAAAAACCTACAACGCTCCGTTTTTGGCTCACAATTGCATGGAACCTATGAATTTCTTTGCTCATGTTGAGGCCGACAAAGCCTTAGTAGCGGGGCCGGTTCAAGCCCCAGGTTGGATAGAGCCTACTTTAACAAAAATATTAAATCTGCCAGCCGATAAAATCGAAATTCAGATGACTCGCATGGGTGGTGGTTTTGGGCGTAGGGCCTATGGGCAATTTGCTTATGAAGCAGCCCGTATTTCTCAAAAAATGAAAGCCCCTGTCAAACTCATTTATACCCGTGAAGACGATATGACTTACGGAATTTATCGCCCTATGTACACGGCTACGTATCGTGCGGCTTTAGATGCCAATAAAAATCTGATTGGTTTTCATGTAACAGGAGGCGGGATTCCCGAAAACCCAGTCCATGCCAATCGTTTCCCTGCGGGGGCAGTTGATAATTACTTGGCCGATGGTTGGGAAATTCCTTCAAATGTTACGATTGGAGCATTCAGGGCGCCTCGCTCAAATTTTAATGCCGCTGCCGAGCAATCGTTTTTAGATGAACTCGCCGAAGCCATGGGCAAAGACCCGATTGAAATGCGGTTGGAAATGCTGAAACGTGCCAAAGAAAATCCAGTAGGTAAAAATAATGAATACGATGCCGCACGATATATTGGTGTATTGGAATTATTAAAAGAGAAATCAGGTTGGGGCAAACCCGAAAACGCTACTAAAAAACGTGGCGTTGCGGCCTATTTTTGTCATAATTCGTATGCAGGTCATGTGGTGGATATGGTTATCAGAGATGGGCAACCTTATGTAGAAGCCGTAACGTCGGCCATTGATTGTGGCGTGGTTGTCAATCCCGATGCAGCGACCAACATGGTGCAGGGTGCGGTGGTTGATGGCATTGGTAACTCGTTTTATGGAGCATTGACCCACAAAGAGGGCGTTGCCGAACAAAATAATTTTCATAATTATCGCATGATTCGCCATAACGAAGCCCCCAAGAAAATTGACGTACATTTTGTTCAGAACGAAATCGACCCCTCAGGATTGGGCGAACCTCCTTTCCCACCCGTTTTTGGAGCAGTGGCAAATGCCTTGTTTAAGGCAACGGGTAAACGTTTTTATAATCAACCTTTTAAAAATGAAATTGAAAAGAAGGTTTAAAAACCAAAAACTTGCCAAATCAGTCTAAAATAATGATTTATTCACAAAATCCTCTATCCGAAAGCGTAGAGGATTTTGTGTTTGATATAGGCGATATTACTTTGTAAATAATATCCCAACTGCCATTTCGTTACACGATAACAGTAATCAGAAATAATTTCGTTACTTTTGAGGCACATTATGAATATCCCAAACAAAAATATCGAAGTAAGTAAAGCATTCAAACTCCGTGAATTGCTCTTGGTATTTTGTGTTTTATGTTCAACGGCTTCTGTTTTTCTTGGAAATACTGCGATTAGGTTTGAAAAACAGCAAGATAGTTTTAGCCAAACGGTCAATAAAAAAACGACCCATTGCAATTGGGGTACAACTCGCACAACTAATTCTTTATCGGATTTTGACCTCATAGAAGAGTCAGAAACTACCGACGATAGCAACGAAGACGACAGCATTGAGGGTTATTATTCGCCAAATACGCAAATATTTTTTACTTACAATAACGCTAAAAACTTGTCCGTAAGTGGCAGTTTATCTTTTAGCAAACGAGTTTTCATTCCCCTTTTCCTCCTCCACCATTCTTGGAAGATTCCAGTTGCTTAACTCTCCCACAAGCAATTTCTTTTAGTCATCATCTTACAGGCTTTGAATTTATTTGAAAGAAATTTCAAGTAATACTGATTTCAATTTATTCAGTATTTGGTTTCAAACTGAAGCCTTCGTTTTGAGCGAAGGCTTCAGTAAATCTCATATCTGAACATTAAATTTTGGATAATACGCCTGTATTCTCATTTTCAACCAAAAAATTTATGAAAAATTCAATCATTTTATTCGCTATCTCGGTATTTTTTATGGCAAGTTGTAACCATACCGAACACGCTAAACACGAAGAGTCGGAGTTTGTGGTAAGTAGCCCCATAAAGGTAGATACCACCATTGACAAAGAATATGTATGCCAAATCAAAGCCATTAATCACATCGAATTGCGTTCGTTGGAGCGAGGATATTTACAAAAAATATTCGTTGATGAAGGCCAACACATCAAACAAGGACAACAAATGTTTCAGATTATGCCCATGGTTTATGAGGCTGAAATGGAAAAATCGAAAG
>JAYWHL010000204.1:0-3697 GCA_043777715.1 Cytophagaceae bacterium
TCCATGAGCGACTGTTCTTTCTTTTTGTTTCGAAATCACAAAGTAAAGAATTTTCGCTCTTTTTTTATTCATAAACTTTTTACACAACCCCACGGAAAAGACAATCACAAAAAAATACACCTAACCCTCTGAATGATAGAGTGATAGCCCAGCGATGGGGTTTTCGGAAACAATACCAATCGTAATGTTTTTGTCGTTGGCCACTTGCCTCAATATATCCGCATAATAAAACGCCACCGACCCCGTAAAATGCACTTTGAGTTGGGCATAATTGGGATATTTGCTGATATACCGCTCAAAGAAAATGTCAAAGGCTTTATAAATCAGTTGATAGGCAAAATGATGAGAGCGATTATCGAACAAGAATTTTGAAAAACTTGCAAAATAGCGATTTGGAGAAGGTTTTTTGTAGGCATTTTCCAAAACAACATCTCTGGTTAGCAAGGGGTGGCGTTTTTGAAATTTTGTAGCCAAATCGGTTGGTAATTCGCCTAGTAGATAGGCCGTTACGAGGGTTTTGCCCAAATATCCCCCCGAACCTTCGTCGCCAAGCCAAAAACCCAAATTGGCAACTTGATGGTCTATTTTTTGACCATCATAAAAACAAGTATTAGAGCCTGTTCCTAAAATACAGGCCAAGCCAGCACTTTGGCCACACAAAGCCCGTGCCGCTCCTAAGATATCGGTATTGATTTCGATATGCTGGGCATCAACAAAAACCCGTTCCAAGGCCAAGCGAATAATGGCCTGATTGTCGGGCGTAGAGCAACCCGTACCGTAATAATAAATGGCTGTGATTTGTCCATTTATTTGAGGTAAAAGACTGTTTGTTAGTTCATTAGCAATAAAATCACTATCCTGAAAAAAAGGATTAAAGCCAATCGTATTTGCTTGGGCAATCTGCCCTTGGGCGTTTATTGTTCGCCAAGCCGTTTTGGTAGAGCCGCTGTCTGCGATGAGTTTCATAAATTTTATTCTTTTGGAAGGCTACGAACAAAGCCAATCAATGCCCCAATCGTAAAAAATAAAGCACAAAATACCGTTGCCCAAGGTTTGGTATTGGCGTACTGGTCTAGTTTGTAGCCAATAAACACGCCAAGGCCGATGGTAACAAGCAACTGCATGGCCATTCCAGCATATCGGCTATATGGATTATTGTTCACGGTTAGCGATTTAATGTTGAGAGATAAGTACAAATTGAACCACAAAGGAACAAAGAATACAAAGGGGTAATATTCGGTTTTTTGTGAATAGTTTGTGGCTTTTTGGTTAAGTACTGGACATTTTTATTGCGTTACACTCAAATTGCCAACAGAAATTAGGCCAAGAGGCCAATAACTTTAAATTTTTCAAAAACGCTTTGATTGTGTGGGGCGTCGGCCATTTCGGCACTTAGGTCTTGGCCTGCCCAATGTTCATAATGTTTGCCGTCTCGCCATAGTCTCGATGCCCCAACGTCATAAATTTTTCCTTGAAAAGCCACCCAAATTTCGTCTCGGTCTTGGCCATTTCTTAGGGCCAATTGGCTTGTGGTGTAGGTGTTCATTAAATCGTTCCTTTTAGTTTTTCGTCCAATAACCTTACCTGAATCAACAACGATTTTATTTCCGAATCCTTACTCATCACCAATTGTTTTACCAGTTTTAGCTGTACGTTTAGTCCTTCGGATTGTTGGATTAAAAGGGTATTTTCAAAGGCCAGTTGTTTTTGTTTGGTGTTAAATTCTTCTGAAATTACAATATTATTTTGTTCAATAAAAGACTCCAATGAGCTGTCTCTCAGCAATTTATCAAAATTTGTATAAAAGAGTTGGTCTATTGAAATACCAAAAAACTTCGACATCAATGCACAGGCATCTAATGGCGGATACGATTTTTCGTTTTCATAATCTGATAGCGAGCTTTTACTTATTTTTAGTATTTCGCCTAGGTCTTCGAGCGTAAGTTTTTTCTTTTTACGCAAAGCCCTCAAACTACTCCCAAAATGATTATCCATAGTTATTGTTTAGCAAATTTTTTAAACGAAAAAGCATAGTCGCTTTCTCCATTTTTTTCTAGGCTATCCAGCCTTTCTTTGGCTTCTTCCAGGCTTGGTTCGTGGCCAATGGCTACCCACCAAAGCACCGTTGATACGCCTTTCATTTTCTCGAACCAAGCGTTTCTGTTTCGCATTACCTCGGTGTGCAAGCTCTTAAATACATAGTTTTTGAGGGCTTCGGGGCTTTCCCAAACCGACATATTGATAATAATCATATCGTCGTCGAAGGGTCTAAAATCGGTAGCACTTTGGCCACTATCGTCTTTTAATCTCCACACAAAACCTTCACTGTTTTCGGCTAGGGCATTAACTGGTGCCAACTGGGCTACAAAATCAGCCAATTGGGGCGAGTCGAGTGGCGCCAATAGCCTAGATATATTTACTTGAGCCAGATGATATTTGACTTCCTGCATGGTTCGGATTTTTGATTGGTTTTGTTGGGGGAGGCGTTCGAGTTATGTTATCTCAAAGGATAAACGCACGGTGTATCTAATTTGTACTTACAAGTTTACGAATTTTAATTTTGGGAAACGTAAATTCTACCCTACAAAAATCAAATTCTATCCCCCCAAAACCTCATTCTGTCAGAAATCTATCGTTTTAATTTCTTTTTTAGGCTTGCTTTGAACCATCAACCACAAACATAAAGCCATGAAAAAACTAAACCTAATCTTAATCCTTGTAATGCCTTTTTGGGGATATTCGCAAACGACCATCAAAGGAAAAATT
Source organism: Cytophagaceae bacterium (assembly GCA_043777715.1). Lineage (GTDB taxonomy): Bacteria > Bacteroidota > Bacteroidia > Cytophagales > Spirosomataceae > JAYWHL01. The sequence goes on from JAYWHL010000204.1 coordinate 2,767, forward strand.
ACAGACAAAAAAGGCGAAACATTGCCTGGGGCAAATGTCCAAATAGAAGGCACTTATGACGGAGCGTCGGCCAACGAAAAAGGCGAATATTTATTCAAAACCGATGAAAAAGGAGATAAAATCATTAGCGTTTCTATGATTGGATATAGAGCTGCCAAGCAACAAATTTCGTTAAAACTGGGCGAAAACACACTTGATTTTGTGCTTGAAGAATCCATCAATTCGCTCAATGCCGTAACCATAACGGCAGGTACTTTTGAGGCATCAGACGAAAAAAAGATGGTAATGCTCAAACCCTTGGACATTGTTACTACGGCAGGTGGTGCAGCCGACATTACGGCCGTGATGCAGTTTTTGCCAGGCTCCAACCGAGTGGGCGAACAAGAGGGGCTTTTTGTACGAGGTGGCTCGGCCAACGAAACCAAAACGGTGATAGACGGCATGATTGTCCAAAATCCGTTTTTTAGCAGCACACCCGATGTGCCTCAACGGGGGCGTTTTAGCCCTTTTATGTTCAAAGGTACGGCTTTTAGCACGGGCGGATATTCGGCTCAATATGGCCAAGCCCTGTCGTCGGTGTTGTTGTTACAAACCCAAGACAAAGTTGGCGAGTCGAGCAACCTAAACCTCAACGCCAATTTGGTAGGGCTTTCGGCTGCCTATACCCACAAAGGCTGGATTACGGGTACGGTTTATTATTCCAACATCTCGCCATTTTTGGCCTTAACCAAAACCACGATTGGCTTTGAGAAAGCCCCCGAAGCCCTCGGAACGTCGGTAACCATCAACGAAAACCTTAGTAAAAACAGTGTGCTAAAGATATATGCCACGTATTCGGACAATCGTTCGGCTACTCGTTTCAAATCGTATGATAAAATTGGAGAGAGTTATTTGTTTTCGTTGCACAACAAAAACTTTTTCTCGAATGCTT
>JAYWHL010000205.1:0-3696 GCA_043777715.1 Cytophagaceae bacterium
GTGTTTGTGTTCAATATTTTTAAATATTCTAAGTTTTTAATCCACGCACTTAAATAATGAAATCGTGATGAATATCCACTGATTTGTCCGTTTGAATATCTTATTTTTTGAAGATTATTTTTGTACTTCTCAAAGGAATTATCTTTGTTTTCAAAAGTTAATTTTAAAGCTAATACGCTTTCTACGAAGGTATTACAGTCAAATTCTCTTAGATTCACAATCAATTCTTCTTGATTTTTTCCTTCTAAGGTATGGGCTTTATAGGTATTCCCTAAAAACTGTTTTGCAATAAAAATCGTCAAATTTTCAGGCTTAGATTCCTTGATTTTTCCATTTAGTTCTTCAAAAATCTCATTCTCATTAATTGAAAATGAGAATGAAAATATCATTAAAAAGGTCAGTAGCTTCATGTTCTTTAAGTGGAGTAAAAAAATATGGCAATTCGGTAGGAATTGCCACGGTTAATGTGTTTTGTAGGTGTTGTTTTGCTTATTAATAAAGCAAAATGTTCGTTTACAAAATTATTATTGAGTATTAGTTTACTGGAAGTTGTTGCTGAATAGCTAAAACGAAATCTACCGAAACGTCCGCTAAGTCGGCGGTAGTTTCAGTATCAAGTCCTTTTGAGATTGCTTTTTTTACCACGCCTATTTTTACATTCAATTCTGCATCATTTATTTTTTTATTTTCCGCTTTAACAGATTCTGCATTTCTAGCGATCAAAATCTCCAATGAAGCCTTTTCATCAGGTGTCATTTTACGACTATCTAGCTCATCAATGGCTACTTTGAGCCACGCTTCGTCCCAAAATTCGGGAAATTGCGTTGTTTGTGTTACGGTATGTATCGTTCTCATCGTGTATATCAGTTTTTGTAAATCCGTTTGACACTCAACTTCTTTCAAAGTAAATTTATCCAATTCTACTGTCATAAACGTCATAAGGTCGTCAAAAAGTTCGCCTTGCTCATTTCGTAGGTTGGCGACTGTGTGAAATTGATGATATGGTAAAATATTATTAGCCAAAATGGCTACGCAATAGATTTTTGTTAGCTTTCCATAGTCGAATTTTCCACGTTTTACCATTGCATTGAACTTATGCAAAGCGTAAAATTTCATTCTTTGAATAAAATAGGGTGCATCGCCATACTGCATTTCAACGATAAAATGGTTGTTATTTTCGTCTATACAAGCTAAATCAAAAATTCCGCTTCTTCCATCTTTTGTTATTCCCTCGAATGTATTTTTATCAAATTTTACATCTTTGATTGATGTTTCTGATTTGATTAGTGCTTGCAAAGCCTTTCGCAGAAAAAGTGTATTTGCTTCATTGCCAAAAGTGGCCTTGAAGCCATAATCCGAAATTATCGGAATAAATATTTGATTGTCTGTATATAATGCTTCCATTTATAAAGTTGCTAATATCAAAAATTCAATTTTATGTTTATTTTCAAACTACATCGTAGTAAAAAAATAGGGCAATTCGGTAGGAATTGCCACGGTTAATGTCTCCACTTTTATTTTATGTTTCAACTATAATTTGTACCGAAATTCATTTTAAACCACCAAGTCTCAAAGACACTAAGAAATTAAAGTACTCAATTTTAATAACTTGGAGACTTCGTGCCTTAGTGGCTTTTTTTAATACCGAATTAGTCAAAGAAGAATCTATTTTATTTATCATCAACCAAAGTATTCATTAATCCTGCAATTATCATCATCACGCCTCCAAAAACAAGTACTAAAATGGTTTGTCCGCCAAAAAGATTTTTATTCAAAAAACCCAAAAACTGACTCGCAACAATTTGTGGAATTACAATAAAGAAATTAAAAACTCCCATAAAATAGCCCATTCTCTTGGCTGGAATCCCGCTTGAAAGCATCGCATAAGGCATTGATAAAATACTTGCCCAAGCAATGCCCACCCCTACCATAGAAACGATGAGTAAGTTTGGATTGGAAATAAAATAAATGGAAATAAGCCCCAATCCTCCTGCGGTAAGGCACAAAGTATGCGTTAGTTTTCTGCCTAAGTTGTCAGCAATGCTTGGAATAAGCAAGGCAAATAATCCCGAAATGATAGAATATGCCGAAAAACAAACTCCTACCCAGTCGGCACCAGTGTTATAGGCTTTGGAGGTAGTATCGGTTGAATGATATATAAATTCAGTAACGGCCTTGTTCATATAAATCCACATGGCGAAAAGGGCAATCCATGTAAAAAATTGTACCCAAGCCAACTGCTTCATGATTTTTGGCATTTGAAAAATCCCCAAGAAAGATTCTTTGATGCCCATCAAAAAACTTGATTCGTTTTTTTCGGCATTAAATTCTTCCATATTTTCGGGAGGATATTCCTTTGTTTTTAGAACTGTCCACAAAACACAAACAAAAAAAGCAAATGCCCCTGCATAATACGACCATTTTACGGAATCAGAAATATGTCCAACTGGAGCTTCGTTACTTACTCCAAACCAGTTAGTTAGCATATATGGTAATGAAGAAGCCACCACTGCACCAACGCCAATAAAAAAAGTTTGGGCCGAAAAACCTAGCGTTCTTTGCTCGTCTGGGAGCATATCTCCAACGAATGCCCTAAAAGGTTCCATTGAGATATTGATAGAGGCGTCCATAATCCACAACATTCCTCCCGCCATCCACAAGGCCGACGAATTTGGCATAATTATTAAGGCCAAAGAGGCTAAAATTGCCCCAATTAAAAAGAAAGGACGTCGCCGCCCCCAAGTTGGGTGCCAAGTATGGTCGCTCAAATAGCCGATTACAGGTTGCACCAAAAGGCCAGTAAGCGGTGCAGCTACCCACAAAATCGGAATTTCGTCGGCATTTGCACCTAGTGTTTCAAAAATTCTACTTGTATTTGCATTTTGCAAGGCAAACCCAAATTGGATTCCCATAAAGCCAATGCTCATATTCCAAATTTGCCAAAAAGATAACTTAGGTTTAGGGTTCATTAAATTAAGAGGTTAGGTCAAGTTTTATTTAAGTTCGTAAATAACAACACCCAAGGCAGGCAGTTCAATGTTTAGGCTTTCCCTTGCATTAAAGTTGGCAATGTTTTTACCATTGGTTTTGTCAATAATTTTTAGCGTTTTTCCTTTATTAATTTTCATCAATTCTAGGGCATGGTCGGGAATACTTAGCTTTATATTATAGCTTTTGTCTTGACTAAAATTACAAACTATTAACAATTTTTGCTTGTTTGTATATCTCAAATAGCTATAAACCAATCTATTATCATATCCTTGGGCATTTGTGTTTGCATATTGCAAATCATAAAATTGGCCATTATTTATAGCTTCGTTATCTTTTGTGAATTTTATCAAACTACTATAAAATTGAGCTAATCTTTTTTGATTTTCACTCAACCCTGCACCATCAAATTTGCCACCGTTTATCCACTTTGCGTGTTCGGTTACTGTCCAAAAATCAAACATAGTTGTTCGGCCATCTTTTTTGCCAAAGCCTTCTTCGTCCATGGCTTTTTCGCCAAATTCTTGTCCAAAATATAACATCAAAGGGCCATTGTGTAGGGTTGCGGCTACGGTCATGGCTGGAATGGCAGTCCAAGGGTCTTTTGCGAAAAAATCTGACGTAATGCGTTGTTCGTCATGATTTTCTAAAAACCGTAACATATTTTCTGAAATATCGCCCGATTCGTTTTGCCAAACTTTGGTTATA
>JAYWHL010000206.1:0-10363 GCA_043777715.1 Cytophagaceae bacterium
TAGTCTTGATTTTTTAAGGCTAAAAACATTTTTTCAGTACGTTTTTTAGGGCCTAAAAGTGCTATGTATTTGATGTCTGTTTTAAGATATTGACAAAGGTTATCAAAATCTGTTTGGTAATCATGGGCCATCAAAACACAAGCCGAAAATTCGTCTATGATGGGCAAGGTTTCTTTGGGCAAAACTTCATCGGCCATCTCAAAAATAGCAGTATTAACCTTCAATACATTACAAAAAACACTCACTTTCCAGCCAATTTCTTTGGCCAATTTTGCCATCGGATAAATGTCATAATTACTGCCATGAACCAATAAATGTAAGGCTGGTGGCAGAAATTCAAATAAGATATTGAGTGATAAATCATTCCCCAAAACAATATTTTGAGTAAACGATTTTTGCGAATTTTTACATTTTTCGACATACTCAAAGGTCAAATTTTGTAAATTAACAGGCTGATGATGAGGCAAATAGGTATTACCCAGTTCAAAATCAGACGATTGTCCCTTAATACCAACAACAGTTAGCACAACAACGGACTGGCGACTGTTTTTCACTTCCGAAAGTATAGCCACAGGGTTGCTTGCATCGCTTGGATTAATCGGGCAAAGCAACACATCAATAATACCATTGCAACCCAGTCCCACGCCAATCTGAAAAGGGTCGTCGTCGCTGGTATCGTACGTAACAAGACTGGCTTTTTGTTGGGCAATGGCCAGTTTGGCTCGCTTTAGGGCATCACCCTCCAAGCACCCGCCGCTAATCCCTCCTGTGAGTTGGCCAGTATCTGTAACCAACATTCTGGCCCCAATTCTACGATAAGACGACCCCTCTACCCGCACCACCAACGCCAAGGCCGCTTGGGTTTTGGTAAAGTCTATTTGTTGATATGCTTCAAGCACATTTTTGATTTCTTTCAAAGGCTTCGGTTTTTTGCAGTCAAAAAGTTACTGTCATGAAAACAATAACAGTAATTCTCAAAAGTAGTCTAATTTCAATAATTCCCAAAATCGAATGTTTAGGAAGGCTTCTGTGCTTTCATGCCTGATTTTGAAAGGAACAAACTACCGAATTTACCTAACTTTAAATTATGGCCAAAGTTTTAGTATATTCGTTCATCATTTAAGTAGGGAGACAGTATTGAGGAAACCTGAGTGCTGGGACAATTTTACAAAATATAGCATAACACAGAGATTTATTTAAGAATATTGCTTTCGCAAAGGTGGTTGCTGAGCCACCAACCACGGAAAAAAAATATAGTTTGATTTTGTCTTTTTACTCATGAGGCATCGTGAAGCTATTCTTCAAACCTTTTATCCTTAACAACAATGGAAAAACCAAACATACGCATTTTGATTTTAGTAAATACAATTGCTTTTGTGGTTATGCTGGCGGTAAACACTCTTTCTAATACCCTACCACTCAATGGCAAAACACCTGCCCAAATTTCAGACCTATATCCCAATTTGTTCGTTCCTGCGGGAGGTACTTTTTCTATTTGGGGTATTATTTATACATGGCTTTTGGTGTTTGTGATTTGGCAAATCATAGCCTTGTTTAGCTCTAAACACCTAAGCAATATTAGTCCAATCATTCAAAAACTCGGTTGGGCTTTTGTACTTACTTGTATTTTTAATGTGGCTTGGCTTTTTGCTTGGCACTGGGCTTTTTTATGGCTTTCGGTTTTGCTTATGTTGGGCTTATTTTCTTCGTTAATAGCCCTTAATTTACAAATGGGTCAAGGTTTTAGCAAAATAAATACTACCGAAAAATGGCTTATCCATGCTCCTTTTGGTATTTATATGGGCTGGATTTCGGTAGCTACTATCGCCAACATTACAGCCGTGTTGGTTGCCCAACAATGGACTGGTTGGGGGCTTACTGATGCCAACTGGGCTTTTTTTATGATTTTGGCGGGCACTCTTATTGCAAGTTTTGTGTTAAGAAAACAAAATAACCTTTTTTATGGCCTAGCCGTGCTTTGGGCCTTGAATGGCATTAGGCTAAAACGGGCTACCGATATTTCAGCAATATCACATCAGTTAGAACTATCGACCAGCTATGCCATGATTGCCCTGTTGGTAGTAATTGTTGTAAAAACCAGAGCTTGGTATAAGTATTGATTTTAGGCTATGCGTGGCACGCCTTGTTATCATAGTAGTATAGGCGTGCCACGCATCATCAATAACAAAATAGCAATGCCCTTATCAAACTAAGCAATCCCCTTAAAATCAGCACTTTATATTCAAAAAAATCCCCTAACATTAATTTGCTAGGGGATTTTTGTATTTTGATTACTGCTAATTACATCATATATTTTAGGCGAATGAGTTCTTTTTCGTTTAAGAATCTCCAACGTCCACGTGGCAAGTCTTTTTTATCTAAGCCTGCATAAGTGGTGCGGTCTAGTTTCAGAACATCATATCCTAGATGTTCAAAAATACGCCTCACAACTCTATTTTTACCACTGTGAATCTTGATACCAATTACCATTTTGTCAGGTGTAACGATACCCAAATCGTCGGCTTTAATCAGCCCGTCCTCTAGGGTTATCCCCGCCTTTATTTGGTCGAAGTGGGCATCTGTCAAAGGCTTATCTATCTCCACTTGGTACATTTTGGCGATTTCGTTTGATGGGTGGGCGAGTTTACCTGCCAATTCGCCGTCGTTGGTCAATAACAAAAGGCCCGTGGTGTTGCGGTCTAGCCTTCCAACTGGATATAACCTAAAATCGCCTGCATCTTTTACCAAATCCATTACAGTTTTGCGTTCTTGAGGGTCTTGCGTAGTGGTTATGTAGTCTTTGGGTTTATTAAGCAAAATATAAACCATTTTTTCACGATTAAGTATCTTTCCATTGTACTTTATCACATCGCTTTCTACATTTACTTTGTGGCCCATTTCTGTAACAACCACCCCATTCACTTTTATTTCGCCAGCGATAATCAACTTATCGGCATCTCTTCTTGAACAAATTCCAGCATTAGAAATATACCTGTTCAAACGGATAAGCCCGTCTTGTATTTCATCGGTTTTATCTATTTTTTTTTTTTGACGCTCCGAAAGTCCAACTTTTACCCTACCCAAATCATAGTTTGGAGCGGCGGGTAATTCGTTAGGGGTATTCCCCTGATAACGAGAAGGTTCGTCCTTGTCCGAAACCCTGCGAGGTCTTTTTTCTCTTTCCTCAATTGGCTTTCTTTCCACATCAAAAGGCTTACGTTCACGGTCGCCATAAGGTTTGCGTTCGCTATCAAAAGGTTTGCGTTCTCCACCAAAAGACTTCCTCTCTCCTCCAAACGGTCTCCTGTCTCCAGTCTCCTGTCTCCCTTCTTTATTGCCACCATCAAAAGGCTTGCGTTCACGGTCGCCATAAGGTTTGCGTTCTCCATCAAAAGGCTTGCGTTCTCCTCCAAAAGACTTCCTCTCTCCTCCAAACGCTCTCCTGTCTCCAGTCTCCTGTCTCCCTTCTCTATTTCCTCCGCCAAAAGACTTCCTCTCTCCTCCAAACGGTCTCCTGTCTCCTGTCTCCTGTCTCCCTTCTCTATTACCTCCGTCAAAAGGCTTACGTTCAAAAGGTTTTATATCTCTTTTGCTAAATCTGTTCGATACTTCGCTGGGGGTTTTGTACTTGGGTTCGCCTTCGCTGCGATTGCCATAACTGGCCTTGGTAGGATTATTGAGTTTGCTTGGGTTAGACTTGGCCAAGCGACCGTCTGGGCGGCGAGCGGCATTATTACCTTTGCTTTCGCCAAATGCTCGTGGGCTACTACCACGGCTATCTTCGTTTTTTGATGTAGGACGACCTCCGCCCGATGTGTTCTTTTTTGGGCTTTTCCCAAATGAATTTTTCATGTTTTTAATATAAATGATTCAGTATCACTACTGTATCTTGTTGAAATGGCCACAAAGTTACGATATTTTTCAAGATATTTTTAATAGTATGTTCTTTAAATAATCCAAAAGAAAATTAATACAGCACTTAGCATTGTTGAATAATTATTTGAAAGCCAACTCCACAAAACCAAGATATTTTTTTTTGATTACTGAACCATTTATTATCAATGTCTTGTTTCTTTTGGACAAACTAAATTATTCAAAACAATGAAAAAAACAGTACTTAGCCTTTTTGTGGCTTTCGCATTTGTGCTTGGAGCAACTGCACAGGTAAAAACACCGAGTGCCAGCCCCACCCAAACCATTAAAGAAGACTTCGCTTTGTCGTCTATCGAAATTACCTATTCTCGACCTTCGATGAAAGGCCGTGTGGTTTTTGGAGATTTGACCCCTTACGGCAAAATGTGGCGTACAGGAGCAAATTCGGCCACTAAAATCAAATTTGGAGAGGACGTAAAAGTGGGTGGCGTGGCCGTAAAAGCGGGAGAATACGCCCTATATTCTGTTCCAAACAAAGACGAATGGGAAATCATTATCAATAAAGGTGCTAACAATTCGGGTTTGAATGGCTACAAAGAAGCCGACGACGTGGCAAGATTTAAGGTAAAGCCAATGACAATGGCCAATGCCGTTGAAATGTTTACGATGCAAGTAGCCAACCAAACTGCCAACAGTGCCGAAATACACGTAATGTGGGAAAAAACAGCCGTGGCCATTCCAGTAGTTGCAGACATCGACACCAAAATTATGAGTTCTATCGACCGTGCCATGAATGTAGATACCAAGCCTTATTTCGAGGCCGCTTCTTACTATTTTGAAAACGGTAAAGACCTTCAAAAAGCACTGGCTTGGGTAACTTCGGCCACTACTGCCAACCCAAAAGCATTTTGGATGTTGTTATTAAAAGCCAAGATTCAAGCAAAAATGGGCGACAAAGCTGGGGCAATTGCAAGTTCTAAGCTGTCAACCGAAATGGCCAAAGAAGCCAAAAACGATGATTATGTAGCTCTCAACGAAAAATTAATGGCTACTTTGAAGTAAGATTAACGAAAATTGAGTCTAAACGATAGTATATTTTTAATAAATTCGTCTTTATTCAAAAAAAAGAGACTGTTCTTTGTAGAACAGCCTCTTTTTTTATACAAATCTAATGTCCAATTATAGCCCATAACAAATTGATAATCAGAATATTGTAAATTTTTGATGTATCATCACTTTAGGCATTTGTCACTAAATTTTACCATTCCCAAACGGTTGGGTGGTTATATCTACGAAAATGCTTCCGCATCTCCATAATAAAAGCCATACTTAAATAAACAATCACGGGCGACCCCAGCGTAAGAAAAGAAGCGTAGATAAAATACAAGCGAATGCCGCTGGCCGAAATACGCATTTTATCTCCTAAACGAGTACATACGCCAAAGGAATAGTCCTCGCAAAAGTATTTGATTTGTTGGAATAGCTGGGTCATCTTCTATAAATTTTTTATAAATATATCATTATCAGAAGTATATATCAAGAAATGATAAAAATAATATGAATTACTTTAACCAAAAACAAAAATTTAGTACTAAAAAAAGTTTTAATTTTTATTGATATAATACAAAAATACTGTATTTTTTTTAGAATTTAATCAGTTTTAATCAATATATTTGTTTATCCAATTTAGGCTATTTACTTTTATTGGTTATTTGACCGTAACTAAACCCTACGGTTTCTACAATTCACACTTTTATTTTTTTTATTATGCAAACTGGAGTAGTTAAGTTTTTCAATGAAACCAAAGGTTTTGGCTTCATCGTTGACGACCAATCGGGCGAAGAAATTTTTGTTCACGTTACTGGACTAGGTAGCACAAAAATTCGTCAGGATGACAGAGTGAGTTTTGAGGTAACTGACGGCAAGAAAGGCCCTAACGCCATCAACGTACAGGTATCCTAGTATTTTGTCATTCGTTGTTCGTTTATAGTCAATTACAGTTTGCTATTCAACGTGATAACTAATGAAAAAATAGAAATCCCTTCCGAATGAAAATTCAGAAGGGATTTTATGTTATAGCAAAGTATCAAAATCTGAATGAAAATTCAGAAGGGATTTTATGTTAAAAAGTAGCATAACACAGAAAATTACTTTACAATATTGCTTTCGCAGAGGTGTTTGGTGAGCCACCAACCACGGAAAAAGACACAGAAAATTACTTCACAATATTGCTTTCGCAGAGGTGTTTGGTGAGCCACCAACCACGGAAAAAGACACAAAAAATTACTTTACAATATTGCTTTCGCAGAGGTGTTTGGTAAGCCATCAACCACAGAAAAAAAGTAGCATAACACAGAAAATTACTTTACAATATTGCTTTCGCAGAGGTGTTTGGTGAGCCACCAACCACGGAAAAAGACACAGAAAATTACTTTACAATATTGCTTTCGCAGAGGTGTTTGGTAAGCCATCAACCACAGAAAAAGGTGAGCCACTAACCACGGAAAAGGAAAATAATCTTCCTGCAAAACCGTTCATACTTTATTAAAAGAAAATTTTTGTAAACAAGCTATTTTTGCGAACCTACTACCCCATTTACCTTGATAAACCATGACCGAAAACGAAAATCAAGCCCCAGCCCATGTTAATAGCCCAGACTTTCAACATGGCTATACCAATGGCCTAGAACAAATAAAAAAAGATACTTATGAGGGTTATCTTGCGGCTTGTATTTCGGTCGAGTGGCTCAACGACCAAATAAACACTAACCAACAGATTATCAGAGATTTAGACCTGAAAATAACTCAAAATAAAAATCAGAACAAGATTGTATTTGATGGGCTTCAAACACAATTACTGCATTTAAATTTGGCTAGTAAAGAACAACAACGGCTTGGTGTAGCCCTAGATGCCAAGCAAAAATTGATTCAGTTTTACGAAGAAAAATACCGACAAAGTGCTTCTAACTATTCCCTTTTGGCAGGGCTATTGTACCTTGTGGCAGGGCTAAGTTTTGTTTTTGGAGACCTCATTATTTCCCACGAAATTGTGGCTTATGCCCTTAATATTCGTAACGATTTTGAGGCTTGGGCTTTTGCTGTGGGCTTGGCCATGGTGTCGGTGTTGCTCAAACCCGCTTATGAACGTTTGGTAGAAAAACCGTATTTAGATGGTAGCCTCAAAGGCCGTAGGTTTTATGCTTGGTTCAAGGGCGGACTGGTGTTGTTTTCGGTATTAACGCTGTTTATCCTAGGCTGGTTTAGGTACCAAGCCTACAAAACCGACAAGCTAAAAGAAGGAATCAACAAAACCATCAAAAATATCCAGTTACAACAAGGAGATTTGAGCTTAACGCCTGAAAATCAGACTAATATACTTACCCAGTTAAACGCCCAACTTCAGAAAATAGAGGTACTTAATCAGAACCTCGTTTTGAGTAATTGGGCATTGGCATCGTTTGTGTTGAGTGGTATTTTGTTTGCATTGGCGGGTGCGGTATGTTTGGGGATTGCCCTGCCCGTATTGGCCGCTTATTGGACAAGATGGTTGCAAGTAGCTCCAAAACTCAAAACACTTCGTAAGCAAAAAACCGTGCTTGAAACCGAACTTAAAAACATCGACGAACAGTTGGCCAACTGCATTATTCAAAAAAATATCGCCGAAAACGACCTCGCTTTATTAGAAAATATTCAAATCCTTCAAGGAAAAAGAGAAACTATTTTGGAGCATATCAATGGTCTAAAAGATGAAGCTAAACTTCAAGAAACAGACATTAGGCTCTACACCTACAACGATGGCTATGCCAAAGGGGCAGTGGCCAGAGACGTGCTAACAGAAGAAGAATGGGCGGAATTTAGAAAAAATAATTACCTGACCGTCAGTAATTTAGCCTTAAAAGCAAAGGGAGACACAGGAGAAAGAGCCGTGAATTTTTCTAAGAAAAACAATAATTTACGGCCTCATCAGGCTATCCGTAAAATTATTGCGGAACAATTTGAAAGCGAAACCAACGAGTAGATGATTTGATGGTTTTGAAAAAAATGCTTGGCCTAACCTAATCTTTGCATTGTTCTAGCCCAAAATTCTTGTATCAACTTTTTGCCAAACGTCTTCAAAATTTAATTCAGAACAAGAGCCGTTTGGATTGTTGATGATACAAACTTTTTGCGGATTGGTGTAATGCCCCGAATACACATTATAAACTTCAAAATTATTGAGTTTGCCCTGTAAAATAAAGCCAAATACACCAAAAGCATTGGCAAAATGAGCTGGGCCACTGTCTATGCCTACAAAAAATTTAGCCCTACTGATAAGCTCGGCACTTTCCGCTAAACTCAACTTTCCACAAAGGTTTTGGTACTGATTATTTACAATATTCAAACTACTATTTAGGCCAATTTCTACTACGAAAAAACCCTTTTCAATCAGTTTTTCTATTAATTTTTGCCAGTGTTTATCTTGCCAGTCTTTGGGGGTATAATTAGAATGGCAATGAACCACAACCGTATTTGAGGCCAAAGCCAAGGTGTCAATCTTGTGTTTTGTGGGCGGCGGAATGGTAAGCGTAGGGAAGTCGTTGGGGGGAGTGATTCCTGCAATTGTTGAGAAAACGTTTAGTAAATTTCCATGATTTAGGTAATTAAAAACGTTAATCCCAAGAGCGTCAGCAGCAGGATTTTGATGCCTTTGCAGGAGGTCAGGGTGATGATTATCAGACAAATGCAGGTTAAAAACCTTGGCAAAAGCAAGAGTTTTTATCAAGAAAATACGTTGTAATGTATTGATAATCAGTATTTTTTGATTTATATAACCAAACATATCTATCACTTGGGCAAAGGGCGATTTCACTACCCAAAGTAAATGGGCTTTTGGATATGCCTTCCGAATACCCCTAGCGAGGGGCTCAATAGCAACGATGTCTCCAAATTGTTCGGACAATACAATCACTACAATTTTTTGGCCGAATAACTGTCTAAAAAGTAAAGGAATTGAGGTAATAATTGCCCAAGATGCTGCCCCAAAAAGCCTTTTATATTTTTGAAAACGATAAGTCCAAAGCTGTAAATTCATGGAAAATGACTGGTTTTTTTTTACAAAGTTATCCTTTTTTGAATAATGGTCTATTGAAATTAGGGATTGGTAGCAAAGTAGGGTTTATAGTTGAGAGTTTTTCATTAAATTTAACGTTCAAAAATATTTAACCACTAAACTCTTCATGAAAAACAAGAATCTTATCTCTTTATCAGTTGCTTTTGCATTTTTGGCTTTGTCCATCACGGGTATTCTGTTGTATATCAAACAAAAAAGTCATGCTGCCGAAATTACCCACACTATTTTTGGACTAACTTTTGTTGGTTTTGCTGTTTTTCATATCGTTAATAATTGGTCATCAATAACAGGCTATTCAAAAGAGCGAACTTCGGGTGGTTTCAAAAAAGAGTTTATTGTTGTTGGTCTTGGTTTTATCTTAATTTTGGCAGGAACGATAACTGAAATACTAGAACCCGTGGCCGAGGCAGGTAGAATATTTGCCCCAAAACGAGAACGCCAAAAAGAATTGAGATTTACCGAAATAGAAACCAACAAAGGCGAAGGCACAGCCTTGGAATTGATGATACAAAAAGGTAAAGATGCTCAAATGCCCGTGGTGGCGGCTTGGGTAGAAGACTCCGCCCATCATTTTGTTGAAAACCTTTTTGTGCCAGCCAAAGTAGCAGCCATGCCCAAAGACGAAGAAGAAGCCCGTGAGGGTCATTTTGAGATGAGCGATTTTCAGGCCAATTTCTTGCCGATATTTGCAAGCAAAACCACTACAAAAACGAGTAATTTTGACCATGAAACCCCTCACGATAACTTTGTAATAAAAACCCACACCAAGGCCAAAGGAACTTTTTATGTTTATCTTGAAGCCGCCGACCAAGGCAAAACTGCCCTGTATGAAGCAAACGTCAAAGCCGCATCGGGCGAGGCCCTAACCCTAAAAACGAAAAGCGATGCTGGTATTTTGAAAGGTATTGTGGTTGCTGACTAAGCGGCTATTGGCTTGTTTTTCAATACTTTGCGTTCAAAATAGTATAAATTAAATGAGTACAGGACATTTTTACAAAACATACCGTAACACAGAGATTTGTCTTAGAATATTGCTTTCGCAAAGGTGGTTGGTGAGCCACCAACCACGGAAAAGGACAACAAAATAGCAATGTCGTTATCAAATTTAGAAGATTCAACCCCTAAACAAAACAAAACCGATTAATTATGAAAGTTATTAAATTTGTTATCGCCACGCTTTTGGCTTCTGCCTTGGTTTGGGCTTTAAACACCTCGCATGGCCAAGTACCCGCTTTAGGCAGTTTGTTGAGTCCTTTTCAAGGATTTTGGCAAAATGGCGAAACAGGCGTTTTATTGCCTAACAACACTCTAAAATTAGAGGGACTTACTGACGAAGTTACAGTACAATATGACGACAACCACGTGCCTCATATTTTTGCCA